>JAYVIX010000093.1:0-7707 GCA_043769845.1 Cytophagales bacterium | reverse complement strand
TATGTTGGCTGCAAGTTGGGTTAATGAAATCTGTCTCGTCTTTTAATGCTTTCAAACTATCCAAAGTAGCTTTTGCTTCTTTGGATAGTTTGGCCAAACTACATGCTTGTTTTTCGATTTCCTCTTTGTCCTTTTTATTAATTGCTTTCACAAAAAGAGCCTCTTGAGCAGTCACTTTTAAATAATTGATTTGAAGTGTGTGTTGTGATAATTACTAGCACTTTGTATTGCAAGTAAATCTTGGCATTCTTCTTCGTTTTTAGTCGAATATTCTACTTTGTATTTCGTGCAAAAAGCCTTCACCGAATTATTTAACTTCACTTCGTCATTTATCAATAGACTCAATGCCTGTTTTTTTGCTTGCGAAAACGTGATAGTCGATTCGTAAAATCGGGAAGCACTATCTTGAATGGCTTGAATTTTAGGATAGCGCTCGTTTATGATTTTATGCGTGGCGCGAGCATATGCAACCTACGAATCTTGCATGCTTTTGTCATTCTTGTACGGAGGCATGCCCGCAATATGTATGCTGGCCGTTTTTGACTTTAGCAAAATGGCTTTTCTTTTATGTTCTTCGTCTTTCAAGCTTTTGCCTTGTTCCAAAGTAGCCACGTAGGCCACAATTTCTTTCGCAATTTCTCGGTGTTCGGTATTGATGAATTTTACGTACGAATCGGGCGTAGTAAAATGCTGTGCAGAAACAGAGAAGGCCAAAAAAGAAGTAATTAGACAGAAAAATGTAAGCGATTTCATAGTAATTAGATATTTATAATATAATCGTTAAAAAGTAAATGATTTTTTTGACTAAACAAATCAATTCGTGTTTATTTAAATGAATAATTATTCATTTAAATTACATTCTCTCTGGCACATCTATTCCCAACAGTCGCATCGAAGTTTTGATCGTTTGACCTGTGGCGTAACTCAATAGTAAACGACATTTAAGTGCATCAATATCAGTCTCTTGAAAAATAGAAACTTCTTGATAAAGTCGGTTGTACTCTTTGGCCAATTCGTACACATAGTTGGCGATCTCGGCTGGCGAATAATTATTTCCTGCTTCGGCCACTGTATTCGGGAAACGACTTAGCAACACTACCAAATCCTTTTCTACTTCCAACAATTCGGTTCTGGTGAAATCCGTAACTGGCGAAGTATAACCCAATTCAGTCGCTTTGCGCAAAATGGCACGAATACGAGCGTGCGTGTATTGAATAAAAGGTCCTGTATTTCCTTGGAACTGGATTGATTCCTGCGGATTGAACATCATTCGCTTTTTTGGATCTACTTTCAAAAGGAAGTATTTCAATGCACCTAATCCTAATGTTTGAAACAAATGCGTGGCTTCTTCTGAATTGAAATCGTCAATCTTACCTAGTTCACGGGTGTTGGTTTCGGCAGTTTCAATCATTTCAGCTACCAAATCATCTGCATCTACTACGGTGCCTTCGCGCGATTTCATTTTGCCCGAAGGAAGATCGACCATTCCGTACGAAAGATGATAAATCCCCTCGGCATATGGACGACCGAGCCTTTTCATGATTGCTTGCAATACTTTGAAATGGTAATCTTGCTCGTTTCCAACCACATAGATAGATTTGGTAAACGGGAAATCACGGTATTTCAAATCGGCAGTGCCAAGGTCTTGTGTAATGTACACCGAAGTGCCATCGCCACGGAGGACTAGCTTTTCATCCAAACCTTCTTCTTTCAGATCAATCCAAACCGAACCATTGTCTTTTTTGAAAAACACGCCCGAGTTCAATCCTTCTTCCACCACGTCTTTGCCCAGCAAGTACGTGTTCGATTCGTAATAGAATTTGTCAAATTTGACACCAATCTTTTTGTAGGTTTCGTCAAAGCCAGCGTACACCCAGGTGTTCATCTTCTTCCAAAGATTCACTACTTCGGCATTTCCTTCTTCCCATTTCAGAAGCATTTCTTGAGCTTCAAGAATAAGAGGGACTTGCTTCTCTGCTTCCTCTATTAGTTTTTCAATTTTAACAAATATTAGTTTCTCCGAATCTGATAAAGGATTTTGCTTATCATCTTTCCTTCCTTCAAGACTCTTCCTCAGAGTAAATAAATCACCTTTATTAGCTAATTCTAAATCTAGTTTTTGTTTTGCATCAACATACTCTACGATTTCAATTTTATAATGCAAATCAAACTGAACATAATAATGTCCGACTAATTTATCTCCTTTTATCTTAATTCCATTCGGGTCATAATTTCCTGGAATGTCGCCATTGTCCCACTTCTGATACGCCAACATCGACTTACAAATATGAATCCCTCGATCGTTTACCAAGTTATTTCTAACTACATCATAACCATTCGCTTCTAATATTTCCGCGACCGAATAACCAAGGAAGTTGTTGCGCAAATGGCCTAGGTGCAAAGGCTTGTTGGTGTTGGGTGAAGAGTATTCCACAATCACCACTTCGTTTTTTTTCTCGCCAAAACCATAGTTTTCGGTCTTGGCTATTTTCAAGAGGTTTTCTACCCAGAAAGCATCCGAAATTGTGAGGTTCAAGAAGCCTTTCACCACATTGTATTGTGTGATGTAAGAAATGTTTTCGACCAAGAATTTGCCAATCGCATCGGCCGTTTGCTCAGGATTCAGCTTTGTGAAGCGTGTAAGCGGAAAACATACCAAAGTGTGCGTTCCTTCAAATTCTTTCTTTGTGGCTTGCAACCCAAGGCTTTCCTCTGGTACGGTGGCGTTCCAAAGTTGAACCAATGCCTTGGCAATCACTTGCGATACTTCTTTTTCTAAACTCATGGTCGGTAAAAAACGAGGTGCAATTTACTGATTTTGTTTTGTACGAAGACGAGCTAAACAAATTAATAAATTCTCATTTTTATTCTGCTCGACTTTCAATCAAAAAGATTAACTTTTTTGAAATGAGCTTTTCTAATTGAATTGCAATACCTTTTAGTGTTTTTACTTTGCCTGAACCTCCACTCAATAGTGTGAACAAAAACATCTAATCCGTTAATATACTGTCAGTTATTATTTACAAATACTCCTCTATTCTTTATTTTAGGACAAATCAAGATACCATAAGCTTGTTGATTATATATAAATAAACCATTAGCCTTGCGTCAAAGATTCGACAATCAATTCACTATCGGGTTAGTCCAAGTATCCGATGTAAAAATCCCTACCAATAGTCATAAGATTTTTCAGCATTACATGTCTTAAATGCATTGAGTAAAGTGATTCTTATAAACCGTTTGAAATATTCTCAGAATATCACACTTTACGCAATCCAATTTTAAAACAAGTACCTCCTGCTTCCGAAGTTTCAAAATGAATAGTGCCTCCCATTTGTTCAATGCCTTTCTTGGCGATATAAAGCCCGATACCCGAACCTGAAAACTTGGTGCTGAAATGTGGTTCGAATACTTTGTCGGCCAAATCGTAGGGAATTCCAGTTCCGTTGTCGCTGATCGAAAGCTGTAAAAAATGGGCTTCTTCTTCGATTTTTATTCGTATTTCTGGTTCTTCCGAAGACGGCACCGCCTGAAATGCATTTAAGAGTAAGTTGGCTAATATTCGACCAAGCATCCGCTCGTCTGCCAATGCAAGCAATTCATTTTCGGGTATTTCTATGTGAATGAATTCTTTTTTGTCACTTGCATAAATGTCTAGCACTTGGGCTATCACCATTTTTAGATCGACCAATTCGAGCGTGAAAGCGGGCATTTTGGCATAAATCGAAAACGAAGAAGCAATTCCGTCCAAGGTTTCTACTTGCCCTATCAGGTTTTGGATCGTTTTGTCCATTTTGGCTGGATCGGAAACTGGGCCATTCTGCAAAACCCTGCGCATGTGTTGCAAGGAAAGTTTGATAGGCGTGAGTGGATTTTTGATCTCGTGCGCTACCTGTTGCGCCACTTCGCGCCAAGCACTTTCTTTCTGACTGATGGCCAAACTGCGTTTGTTTTGTTCGAGCTTTTGAAGCATGAGATTATACTCACGTATCAGCAAGCCCAATTCATCTTTTGATTTCCATTCCAAAGGCCGGTTACTTGCTTCCAAAGTCGTTTTTTTGATTCTGTTTGTGATGAGTTTCAGTGGTTTGGTGATAAAATTGCTAGCCGTGAACGAGAAGAAAATAAAGACCATAAAAGTGAGCGTAGCGATATTGATGATAATTCGCAAAGCATTTGTGATCCGGCTAGAAAGTTCTTTACCTGAGGCAAAGAACGGAATGCTGATAATGCCAAGTTCTTCGCCTGTTTCGCTGCTACGCACTTGCACATACACGTGCTTGTATTGCAAAAGTCCAATCGTTTCTTTTTGTAAATAATTGATCTGCTTTTCTTGACGAATCGCATAAAAAGCCCTCGGATCGACCAAAGGCGACATCAAACCCGTCTTAAACAACATGGGACTACTACTGACCAGCAACATGCCGTTTTTTCTGAAAATATTAATATCGGTATTGTACAAACGGGCTGTGCGCAGTACACTTTCGTTTAGCTTGTCGACATTGCTATTTTGGGCATAGAATTTTTCCAAATCTTCGCTCAGTGCGTAGGCAATATTGGTAGCGTTGTCTTTGAAATGAAGTTGCAATTCTTGATTGTAACTCGAAATAACAGCCGTGAGTACGCCACCACTCACCAAACCCACGGGAATAAAAAACGCCATCACCGAATAGAATTGGATCTTGAAAGTGAGGCTGTTATAAAATCGATCGAAATTAAAAAGGAGCAGATTACCGATAAAAAACAGCAAAACAGCGATTTCTATCAATACAAAAAGAAATGCCATATTCGACATCGACACCCAAGACGATTGCAATTCGGACTGAACGATGATTTTTCGGTCTTTTCCCAAATCGGAAACCAAAAAATAACCGCTCGACATCTCAATATTAGTATTAAAAAGTGAGCTGTCCGAGATTGCTTTTTCGACCAATTCTTTTCTGAAATTAAAGTTTCCAAAACTATTCGTCAACTCGCCATTGCTGAATACTGCATAGCTAAATTGGTTGTTGTTTTGCAAGGCTTCGGCTTTTTTGTCGAGCAAAAGAGCGGGTAAAATACTGTTTGGAATGAATTTTTTGGGTTGAAGATCAATCATGATCGTGCCCATTTTTTGCCCATTTTTAAAAACAGGTACATTGCCTAGGTAGTTTTTTAAGATTTTGTTTTGTTGGGTGACATAGTAAAATACATCTGGATAATTGGTTTTGTAAAGTCGGAATGGAAACCGATTGCGCATCGTAGTAAACGACCGGCTGTCTTCTTCGTTCAGGGAGTTGCCTTTGTCGTCAAAAGCCATCACTTGGATATCGTATCGGTTCAGATAATTGCCCAAATAAAACCTGCGCACTTTTTCCTCCATGTCTTTGACAGAAAACAAAGGGTTCGAAAACGCATTGGCCACATACGGATCAATCGCAATTTGCAGCGAAATCTCATTCAAAAGGCTTTCTCCCAATAAATTATTTTCAACTAATTGTTGCGAAATAAAATTGCGTTTCAAGTCCAAATCGCGTTTTGGATACAATTGTACCATCGAATAGGCGATCACAAAAGCGTTGGCCAATGCGCCAAGTGTAAAAAAGACTAATGCTGCGTAATCAAACGAATGTTTGGTGGCAGGAAGTTTGGCAAAACTCGCAAGGGCAAAAAACAGAAAATGAATCGCTATCGTGGCCAATGCAAGATTTAGATCCGTATAAAAGGCAAAACTGAAAAACAAAATGGTAGAAGGCAAGTATTGAAATAGCCAGCCTCGTTTGATTTTTTTGCTGAAAAGTTCGTAGCTCGTACGTGCCAGTCCGATAAAAAGGCCACCAAGCAGTACGATAAAAAAAGTCGTGAGCAGCGAAGTAATGTCAAAGGACAAGAGCTCGGAAATGTCGAGTGAATATTTAAGTGTGTCAAAAAGCAAAGCAACACCCACACCTACCGAAAATAATCCTAATTGACTGACGGTGAGGAAAATAATTTTTACAATGTGGGCTGTTTTCTTTTCTGTATTTTTATTGGAAGTAGAAAATTCGTAGAGCCATGTTCTGCGAAATAAATGTTTGACGGCCAAAAAATAGAGTAAAACAAAAAGAAGATGAACCAGTAAATCGCCAGGTGAAGGCGTAAATACGTTCCATTGATAATATCGTGGGTTGAAAAATCGAATGTGAAAAATCGAATGTGGGAGTTGAAAAATCAACAATAAAAAACGGACGCTGATGGCATAAATAAGCAAAATGGCTAATATAAAATCGGCTTCGTAGGCTTTAAAAATGGCAAATAATGGCCATTTGGTTTTTAGTTTGGCATGTGTATTTTTTGCCCATTGCCACACATTAGCCGTCAGGACGAGAATAAAAAACGCAATACTGAGCAAAACCAACACATTCAACCAGCCAATTCCTTGTTTGAAATCAGAAGGCAACTGTACCGAAAACAGGTAATTGCCTTGACTGTCAAGTATTTCTAAATCTTTATCGAGGTGATAATTATTAATTTCGACTTGTTCTTCGGCAAACAATTGCGGATTCGAACCCGAATGCACGTATTGGTTGTTGATGTCGTATGAAAAATAAAGCGGAACAAGATTGATCACTTCAAATAGTTCATTTCTGAACATCAAAGTGTCTTTTATTACCAAAAACTTACCAGCTCGTTGTTCGATGTATTTTTCAGAATATTCGCCTTTGGTGCGTGCGTATTCGGGCAAATAATGGTTGTCGCCCCAGAAAACCAGATTTCCATTTTTGTAAATGTATTGGAGTTCGCCATTTTCGGCCAGTTCTTTGAAATTGAAAAAGCCACTAGTGCGTATTTTTTGTTTCAAGCTCTCATTGGAGGCATGTTCTTCCGTGATTTTGGCTTTTATATGAGCTATTGCGTTTTTGCTGAATGCGCTACGAGCTATTTTTTCGGATTGTAAGACAAAAAATAAGGCAAGTGAAACAAGCAAAACCAATCCTGCGCCCTTGAGCCAAGCCCAAAGAGCAGTGCGGTTGAACAACCAAAGGTCGATTTTAGTACTTAATACACTGGGCAAATCTCAGGTTTTTAGGATTTCGATAGTAAGTATTTAGACATCTGTACCAAGTAAAGTATGGAATTTCGCTTGGATATGTTTCAGGCAAACCAACTGCTTGTCTGTAAGCAATATGAATGCAACAGATTGTAGCTTTTGTTTATTTTTTGTATATCGTTTAAAAACTACGTATCATTCCTTTCGCTTTTCTTCAAGCTCTCCTCCACCATGCCCATTGCGTAAGCATACAGTTGCACAAAAACGGTCGGGATAGAGTAAAAAGCTACTTTTGTGCTTTTATAAGTGGTGAGTGCATCGGCAAAGACGGCTGCGAAAAAGGCTGAAAAAGGCATGAATAACAGCAAGGCGATTTTGACATTGAACATACCCGAGATAGTGATCGAAAGCAGATAAAGAACAAACGCCACTGGCACAAAATGAATCGGCTTTAGTGTGTCTGGAAAATATCGGTTGATATTAACGCGGGCTCTTCCAAACCAATGCATCTGTTTGTAATAAGCTTGAATCGTCTTTTTGCGTTCGTGGTACACATGCGCCTTTTCAACTAAACCAGTCTTAAAGCCCAAAGCCATAATTCGGGCACTTAGCTCGATATCTTCGCCCATGAAAGGCAATCGGTAGCCGCCAGTCGCTTCGTATACCTTTCTCGAAATGCCCATATTGAAACTTCGAGG
>JAYVIX010000092.1:0-17966 GCA_043769845.1 Cytophagales bacterium | reverse complement strand
ATTTTTCAGCTTCTCGATTTCTTCTTTTCTTTTGGTGATAATTTCTTGCTGAGAAGCTACGTTTTTCTTAGCTGTATCTAATTCAGTTTCTTTTTTTGTACTATCCTCGATTTGTTTGGCTAATTGTTGCTCGCGTTGTTTTATGCGGTTTTCGTTTTGCGCTATAACTTGTTTGCGTTTGTTAACGTCTTCTTCAAACTCTGCTTTTAATTTGAGGTATTTTTCTTTTGATTCAAGAATTCGGTCGTTTTTAACTTTTTCAGCTAGTATTTCGGCTTCTTTGATCACGAGTTTGGCTTTTTCTTCCAAGTCTTTTTCTTTATCCTTGGCCTTTTGTCCTTGTAACGCTTTTGAACCGAACAAACCGATGGTTAGTCCTACAAGTGTGCACGCTAGTGCGGTAATGATAATAATGGTCATTTCTTAATAGTTTATTTGGTTAAACTCAAAGAAACTGGGTGTTGTTATTCGTTCAGTGTGGTATTGATAAGGTCTTCCAGATAGTCTAGTCTGTTTTCGATGTGTTCGTTGGATAATGCCAGTACTTCATCTTGCTTTATTTTTTCGACCATGAGGTCGAAAGCAGTCATTGCTAGCAGATCTTGTTTGTCGTCTTTGCCGAACAGTTCTCTGAATTTTTTTATCTTCTCGTTTAACATTTTGGCAGCCAGCCTGATACGTTCTTCCTCGTGTTGTTTCACCTTCAGCGGATATTCGCGGTCGGCAATTTTAACTTTCACTGAGAGTTGATCCATGGTTTGCTACCTATATTTTAAAGTTCCTCACTCAAATAAGCAATACACTTGTCAATTTCTTTGATGTATTCATTTAATTTAATCTTCATTTCAGCGGTTGATTTTTCATCTACTGAAAACGAATTTGCAATCTTAGTGATTTTGTCCTGATTTTTGAAATTTAGAAGTTCTTCATTTTTACTTTCTAGAATTGTTTTTAGATTTTGATTTTCCGAATAAGCGGCTTTTAGCTTGACGTTTAAAGACTTATAGGCATCTACAAGTTTTCTAGTCTTCGCTTCAAGTTGCTCAAGTTTTTGTTGTGGGAAAACCTCGTTAGTCATATTTGTAAGCTTGTCACAGAATTACGCCACAATTTAACAGAAGTATAACGTTAAAAAAAATGCGTGTATTTTATCTGGTGTTTCTAAACAAAAAAAGGTTCGCACATGGTACGAACCCTTTTTTTGTATGGTCAATTTTCGATTACCTCACAATGGTGAGCGATCGGGTGAATGTTTGGTCGGATCCGTCTGGACTGCCCGATAGTTCGATGATCGCATAATAGGTTCCTGTTGCCAATGAAATGCCATTGATATTGCCATCCCAAGCGTTTTTGTAGCCATCTTGATCGAAGAATACTTGATTTCCCCAGCGGTTGAAAACGCGAATGGAGATTTTTTTGTATTTGTTCAATCCTGTAATCACCCATGTATCATTCACACCATCTCCGTTTGGACTGAATGCATTCGGGATATTAAGTGGCAATGAATTGATCACTAAAAGAGATTTGGTGGTTTCGCAAGTCAAGTTCGTTGGGCCTGATTTCAATGTCAATGAATAATTGAGTTCTGTTTGTATACGCTCTGGCACTATTACTGCTTTGGCCGAATCTATTTTTAAAGTGACAACATCTGTAACAGGGAATGTCAACCAAGTGTAATCAGACCAAGTTGTTTTAGTGATAGGATCTGCACTTGGGTACACTACTACTGGCATTGGTACTTTTATTTCATTTTCGTACACGATAATCAAAGGATCTGATACAAAATCGAAAGCTGGTTTCTGGAATACTTTCACATTCACCTTACGACCAAGCTCGAAATCACAAACTTCATTGAATATCTTCACTTGGTATTCGCCAGTTTGATCTGGCAGCGAAATTGAGGTTGATCTTCTTGTTGTAGAAGAATCTACACTTGCCAAGCCGCCATCTTTGTACCATTTGTAGTACGTATTCTTTTTACCCACTTTCACTACATTCAGGTCTAACGATTTGTCGCTACACAAGATGTATTGTGTCCCATCAAATCTAAAGTCTCCTGTTACATTCATGGTAGTATCAATAGCATAGCCGTCTATCGCAATTGTATTGCTTGCAATACTTGTACCGCCTCCTGTAAAACATCCTTTAGTAGAAGAAACAGTTACAGTGAATTCATCCAAATCTGACAATTCACCTCCCAGATAGGTCAAAGTATTGTCTATTGATGTGGTTACAAGGTTTGCTCCTTTATAGAATTTGTAAGTGGCATCAACCAATGCAATTCCATTGTCGTTGTCGGCAACAAATACTGTTTGCTGATTTGGAGTACAAACTCTTTGTATTCCTAAATTATTAGAGAACTTAGTTGTACTAGATGCCAATGTAGCTTTCAATGGCTCGGCCTTTGTGATAGTAACACTTCCAGATTTCGAAACGCCTGTTCCACAAGCATTTTTTAATGTTACTTTTATTGGAACTGTAGAAGTAGCTGGGTAATTGTTCCAAAAAGACTCATTTACATACGCACTATCAGAAGGAATACTTCCATCATACTTTGTAGAACTGGTTGGAATTGTATTGCCATCAAATGTCCACTCATATCCGCTTGTGTTTTCAAAGGTATTTGTTTGTTTTTGTATACCTAATACTATGTTGCCAATACTAGACGAACAATAGGATTTTCCATCACCATCGATAGTGCCAGTAAAATCACGCGGTTTTAAAGCAATATCTACTTGCTTAAGTGGTGCAAAAGTTGAACCACATCTGTTGGTTACTTTTACTTTGACAATACCATTTACATCCTTGTCGCCTGTGGTTGCGGAGCTTGTGAATGTGTATTTGGCATTAAGACTGCTATAAACAGCTTTTCCAGTTAATGCAGTAGTATCTACCCAAGTTGTTTTGTAATTGGTCATGCTACTAGTTACTACAACAGAATATGTTCCCTCTGCACCTTCACATACTGGACTTGGTCCTGAAACGATTCCTGTTGGTACATCTCTCACAACCAATGTAAACACGATAGAGTCTGGCTTACAAGTGGCAATACTTGTACTTGCTATTTTCCATTTAATAACAGTATTTCCAGAGGCTGTAGCTGTTATTGAACGTGTTGAATCATCAACAACTGTAGGCAACACACTATTGCCTGTAAAACTCCATGTTCCAATCTCACTTGCTACCGCAAATGGATTTGCTTTAAGTGTGTAAGACCCTCCTAAACATAAAGTATCTGCAAGTATATTAGACGCTTTTGCAAATTCAAACCCAACATATTGTTTGGTGCTTACATCTGATTTTCCTCCATTCAATTTAACTTTTGCAGCACTTAAATTACCTAATTTTTCAAGCACAAAAGCTTTCGTTTTTATTGGGCAAACTCCATTTTTGTAAGTATAGATAAGATCTACTTTCCCGCTAATCGCTGATAGGTTAGGATTGTGCGTGCTATCTGCAACTGGTAAAGTACCAGTACCTGTCGCTTTTGTCCACCAATTTTTGCCTAGCGTTTGGTTGTTCTTGTCGCCAGCCAATACCAATGCGTCAGTACAGATAACATATGGCGAAGCAGAAGTAAATGGACCTGCGCCTATGGCTGAGAAGGTTGGTTGTAATGATTCAGCATCTACTCTAACGGTAACAGAGTCTTTGGTAGTTTTAGCAAGAGAGGTATTGGTGATACTGTAATAGAATTCATAAACACCCGCACCACCGTTAGGTACAAAGGTAGCTTTTGATTTGTCCAAAGGGTCTTCGTTGATGGTTGCATTACCAGATTTTAAAGTCCAAACTGCTGTTTCGGTGCCTGTGGTAAATGAGTTGCCACTTAAAGAAAAGTTGGTAGCAGGTGTAATACAAACATTTTTATTTGGTTCAGCATCGGCTAAAGTGAAATCTAAACGTGTAATAGTGACTGTTTTTTTATCTGGTGTACAAATCCGATTTTCATCTCTTACAATCCAACTTACTATTTTGATATTCTTAAAAGTAGGAATTCTTAATTCAACAGATTCTTGGGTTGTATCGCCTATTAAAACACCAACCGAATCAGCTACCCATTGGCCCTTATAGCCTGAAGTGAGTGTAGTGGCAGTAAGTGTATAGTCATTATCGCGATACGTTGCAGGCGTACTTGCAGGTGTAAGAATGGTAGCAACTGGTTGGTTTATTACAAGCACATCAACTGTTGCTGGGTTATCAGGACAAACTCCATTTTTCATTGTAAGCACATAAGTATAGGTCCCTGCAAGAGTCAATCCTGTTACTTTAGCATCATTGCCAGTTTGAGTTAATGTACCTGGATCGCTTGTGTTTTTCTTGCTCCAAGTCACGGTTTCGCTTGTATTTAATGAAGTATTGCCTTTCAAGTCAACAACTAAACCTGTAATTCCACACACTTTTCGAGCTGAACCTGCATTTGGATCACTCATTTTGCCAATCTGTTTGATATCTACAGAATCAGATGAAGAACAAAGTCCGTTTGTGATTTTGTAAGTGAATCTTACAGTAACTGCTTCAGGAATATTAATAGCTTTGGCACCAGGTTTTGTGGCATCATCAAATGTAACAGCAGCATTGTCAGATGTCCAAAGTCCAGTTCCAATTGAAGGAGTACTTCCAAGTAATGTGTAGGTTGTACCACAAGTTGGTAGATCCAAACCTGCGTTTGGAACGGCTGGCTTATTATCCACATTTATAATTTTAGTAGCAGGGCTTAAAGATTTGCATCCATTTGCATCTTCTTCAGCAACAGAAATACTAACATCCGAAGTGCCTGCCGTAATATCTATCAATGAGCCTGTATTGGCAGAGGCGATTGCTCCTGTGCCAGTCACTGTCCAAGTGTAAGTGCTTGTGGTTTTGGAGTTGGCAGTACCAAATCTGCTTTTTGTACCTTCGCACATATCAGTGACTGGGCTTATAGCACCTACTGTTGGTATGGCATTGACTGTAATGGTTGTAGTTTTAGTGTTTCTACAACCATTCGCATCGGTACCTGTAACGGTATAAGTAGTAGTTGCAGCAGGATTAAAAGGGGTATTGTTGGTTACATTATTATCCCATATATAAGTTGAAGCTCCGCCTCCTGTTAAGGTAACTGGATCGCCAGAACAAATCGATGACTTACTAGGTGTTGCTGTTACAACTGGGGCACTTGTAACGGTTACAGTTGTAGTTTTAGTATTTTTACAACCATTTGCATCAGTACCTGTAACTGTATAAGTATTGGTTGCAGCTGGGGTAAAAGCTGTACCGTTGGTTACACTATTATCCCAAGTATATGTTGAAGCTCCACCTCCTTTTAAGGTAACGGCATCTCCTGTGCAAATACTTGATTTGCTTGGTGTTGCTGTTACAACTGGCAATGTATTCACAGTGACAGTGGTTGCTTTAGTATTTTTACAGCCACTTGCATCAGTTCCGGTAACGGTATACGTATTTGTTGCAGCTGGGATAAAAGCTGTACCGTTAGTTACACTATTATCCCAAGTATATGTTGAAGCTCCATCTCCTTTTAAGGTAACGGCATCTCCTGTGCAAATACTTGATTTGCTTGGTGTTGCTGTAACAATAGGCAAGGCATTCACTTTTATCACGATTTTTTGTTCCAGCTTACAAGTGCCATTTCTTACCCCAATGGTGTAAGTGCCATTTAGAGCAGTAGACACCAAATTGGCAGGAATTGAATAAGTACTGGTAGTGGAAGTGGTGGAAGAGCCGTCAGGAATTGTTTTTAGAATAGTAGAAACGCCACCAGAATTTATGACATAAATCTCTACTTTTTTATCGGCTACTGTTACGGCTGGCCATGCGGCATTTAAGTCAAGCGAAATAGCTGTTTTTTCGCATACCGTTAGTGTGCCCGCATCTGCAATAGTAGCAGTACCATTTTTTACAGTAAGTGAAGTAGGAGTAGAACAAGCAGGGCAATCGTATGTTCCTTCAATTGGTTCGGAAACAGAATAGGTTCTGCACGGGTCGTTGATGTTGTAACCACCAGCAGGAGCAATTGCGCTTTTATCAGCCACCACTCTAAAGTAAACTTTATCGCCTTTCGCCAAAGTAGGGATGTAGGTAAGGATATCAGGTAAAATATACAACTTGCTTGATGGATCATTTTGAGCATATGGAACTGCAATACGTTGCCAAGAAGATGTAATTAATGGCGTTTTCGTAATTTCGTAGATGTATTTTTCAGTATTGTTGTAATAATTCTTAAGATTATCGGTAGCCAATGGGATTAAAGGTATGTTTTTGCAAATCAAGGTGTCTTTTATCAAAGTTGATTTGTTAAAAACAAGGTCAATGGCAGGAGGAGCACATGACATTATTTTTATATCATCAATTACTAGATCGTTGCCGTCAGCTGTAATTGCTGTATTATTGTCAATACTCATTTTTAAAGTATTTGTTCCTGGGGCAAGTGTCACTTCCGCTGCTATTCTCACCCAACCTTCTTTAATACCTAGGCCAATACTAGAACTTCCTCTTTTACCCACTTTTACGTTTTCAGTTACTATAGGACCGCCTCCATCTAATTTTACTTTTATATCCACGGGATTATTACCATCTGTATAAACGGTAATATAGCATTCAAAATAAATTTTACTTCCATTGTTGGTACATAAGTTAGTAAATGTTCGGTTATATAATGAGCCTAAAGTTGCAGGTACATTTATTAATAAAGCTGCCCCTTCTCTCGTGCCAGAATGATCATAGTTAATTGGTGGATTTGGACTAAAGCCTGTAATATTACTAGACCAATCAAGTTTAGCTTGTGTTATATCTGCAACAACAGCATATTGGTCTGTGTTAACAGTGCTTGTAGCTACAAAATTAGTACCTAACGGAGCTGGACTTATTTTAAGTCTAAATGGAGCATCAGCAGATACCGTTTTTTGAACAGGATTGTTCGGAGTTGAATAATCCCATACTTTAAAAGAGTTGCCATTAGCAAGATCTGTCAATGTTCCAAAATCGTCATAAAAAATTGTTTGGCGCGAAGATGCTGCCCCGTTAGGAGCCTGACAGCAGGCAATGGCGCTTACTGGAATTATGTTTGAGGATGCACTGTTTGAAGATCCTTTTGGGGTAAAATCGAACTGGAACTCATAGTTTGCCACATCTATTGCTTCAAAACTTTGTGTAGTAGCTGTTCCTAAGTTGGCCCAGCTTCCTCCCACTTTTCTGTATTTCCACTGGTAAGTTCCATCAAAATCTACCGTAGGTTTCAAGCTAATACGTTCTTTTACACAAACCTCTGGACCTTGCTCTGATTCGCCAGTCACTTTTAATGTTCCTTTGATTTCTATTTTAGTAATTCCAGTTGCAAAACAAGGTTGTGATTCTCCTTGTGGAGCTACAATTCTCACTACTAGTTTTCCGTTTGCATCTGATAATCCTGTAATTGTTTGAGTGGCACTAGTTAGGGTTGTTTTAATACCAGGTTGAGGAGAGTCTTCATCTTTTCGTACCCCAACAGGGGCAGTTGTAGCATCTGGATTCAATTGCGTTTTGAACTGAACTATTTTATTGTTACAGATAGTAGAAGTGGCTGAGAATTTGACTATTGGCATGAAATCTATTGTGACCGTAACTGCAGTAAGCGGTACCATATTTGCTGCGGTGTATTCTAAAACAGTTTGTCTAGGATCGCCATTGCCTATATTATAAATAAACATTTCATCATCAACATTGACAAAGCTCGTAACGTCTATATCGCTTGGGTTCTTAGTTACAAGATGGTTTGTAATTGTTTTAAAAATAAGAAGACTGGTGCCTTCAGCAGGATAACTAAGAGGACTTGAAATGTTACCTTGCGTAACGCCATATTGAATAATATTATTGAGTCTAATATATGTAAATCCAATACTTCCTGGACCAGACTTAAATTCAGTACCAGTAATAACTACTTGCTGCGCTGATACCCTAACTGCAATAAAAAATACAAATATTACATGAATAATATTCTTAATAAAAGATTTTGGGTTTAAATGAAACAGGAATTTAGTCGACTTGGTGCTGTTTTGGTTAGAAAACATAGATTCAGAAATTTTATAATTAGATTGATTTTGTTTTAATACAGAACAGTGATTTATTGTAACTTTTTTTGTTAAAATAATTACATCACCACTTACACAAATAAACTACTTTATTCTTAGAATATTTTAATTTTTAGTGTCATGATTAGGTCTTGATTCTTCAAGCAATCCCTAAAACGTTTATAGATCGGCTATTGAACGGGCATTTACTATGATTTTGTTGCTAAAAGGCAAGCATAGTCCTTTCTCAAAAAATGTTTCACTTTCTTTATTTCCCGTATAAAAAGTGTCTTTAAAAATAGGTTGAAGATGCATAGGTTTCCAAACACTTCTAACATCCACTTCCAAGGTTTTGCACAACGCTTCTATTTCATTTTGGTCTGATTTGGCATCGAACAAGGCTACATTTAGCCAATTATTACTAACTGCATTTTTGGCTTGATCCTGAAAAATGGTCATGTCTTTGTACAACAGTTGGTACTTATCTCTAAGTATGGTTCTGTCTTTTATTCTTTCTGTCAAACTTGGCAATTGTAATCGAATAATTTCGGCTAAAATCGGACTCAATCCATAATTGAAACCGATGCTTTCATGGTGATAATAAGGAGTGTTTGATTTTGCTTGGTGAGCAAGATAGCGGACTTTGTCAGCAATATCTTTTTTGTTTGTTACTAAACATCCGCCCCCTGCACCAGAGATTATTTTATTTCTGTTGAAAGAAAAAACGCCAATTGTTCCAAAAGTACCTACTTGTTTATTTTGATAGGTAGAACCTAAAGCGTTGGCCGCATCTTCAATAACTGGTATTTCGTTTTTTCTGCTAATAGCCAACAATTCGTCCAGCTTTGCAGGGTTTCCGTAACTGTGAACAATGATAACAGCTTTCGGCTTTTTGCCATTTGCTTTTAGCTCCGAAATGGCTTCTTCCAAATACTGTGGAGACATATTCCAAGTTTCTGTTTCAGAATCGATGAAATAAGGAATCGCTTTTAGGTACACTATTGGAAATGCTGAAGCTGCAAAAGTGAAGGTAGGACAAATTATAATGTCACCTTCCGAAACGCCTAATGCCATCAGTGCTAAATGAAGCCCAGCTGTGGCAGAACTTAACGCAACTACATTCTCGGATCCAACTAAAACTCCAAAATCTGATTCGAAATGCGCCAATATCTCATCTCCTTTGCCCAACTCGCAATTCCTCAATGCATCCATCAATTGTGTTGTATTGACGCTTGAAAAATTGGGGGGAGAAAGCGGAGTTGGCATAATTAAAAATTATCAATTAATAGATTTGAGGTTTTGTATTCTGTGAGCTAAAACCTCGCTCTGTGTCTCACAGAGCGAAATATTTGTGTTCTGTGACACAGAACACGGAGTGGGGATTATTTATAATTCATCACTCCGTGTTCATCATTACTTTACAACTGTATTATCGGGTACATCTTCAAAAACAGCACTTCCAGCCGAAATCTGACACCATTTTCCGATTTTTAAATTTGGAGCAATCACAGAATTTGCGCCAATCAAAGTGCCTTCTCCAATCTGAACATTTCCGCAAACAACTGCTCCTGGAGCGATATGAACAAAATCTTCAATCACGCAATCATGTTCCACTACTGCCATAGTATTGATAATTGTGTGGTTTCCGATTTTAGCATCGGCCTGAATAATTGCCCGATGCAGAATCATTGATCCTTTCCCGAGAGTGGCATCAGGCGAAATTAAAGTAGAACGATGTATAGTGGTGCCGAAAGAATGTTTAATCTTTTCAACTATCGTTTTTCTAGTTTTATTGTTGCCAATCGTCACTATTACTTTTACATCTTGATGGCGTTTTGGGTCGTATTTGCCTAACACTTTTATGTTCTTGAAGAAGAAAATAGAAGCGTCATCGTCAAAAAAACCAATTGTGCTTTTGTTTTCAGAACGTAAACATTCTAACACTACTTTGGCGTGTCCGCCAGAACCATATAAAAGGTATTCTTCCAATTGCTTATATGTTTAAAATTCTACCAGCTTTCAATAAACCTGCAATACTTAGCGAATCGGTAATTTTATCGTCCATCACTAGTTGAATAGCTTCTTTTAATGGCAATTTCCATATTCTCAATTCCTCTGTATCTTCAAATTCTGTTTCGCCTTCGGTTAGTTCTTCTGCCAAATAAATCCACCCTTCTTCGTCTGTGACCGAATTGGAAGTATGAATTCTTGAAATTAACGTCCATTTTTCAGCCGAAAAACCTGTTTCTTCTTTTAATTCTCTTTTGGCCGAAATTAACTTATCAATCTGATTTGGCCCGCCACCCATCGGTATTTCCCACGAATATTCATTTAAAGAATAACGGTATTGTCCTACAAGCCAAGTGTTTAAATCTTTATCGACAGGGATAATTCCAATTGCCTTATTTTTGAAACTCACCACGCCATAAATTCCTTTTCCACCTTTTGGGTTTAGTACCTGATCTTCTCTTACATCAATCCAAGGATTGCTGTAAATGTCTCTCGAAGAAAGAGTTGTCCAAGGATTCTTGTGCTGATCTTGACTCATTATTGAAGTAATTTGTATTCTGAGACGCAAAAATAACTAAACTTTCGGGCAAATAATTTGTTCCTAATCTGCAAGAAATCTTTTTACTTTTGTAGAAATGTGAAGTAATGTTCTGTGAGGGCACAGAACATGGAACGGAGTTATAGGCAAAGTCCTACTACTTGATACTAAATACTTGATACTAAAATGAATACGACAAAAAGCCATCGCCTATTTGAACAAGCTAAGAATGTTATTCCAGGTGGAGTAAATTCGCCAGTAAGAGCATTTAAAGCGGTGGGTGGGCATCCTATTTTTATGCAATCAGCCAAAGGCGCGTATTTGTTTGATGTAGATGGAAATGCCTATGTAGACATGATAAATTCTTGGGGGCCGATGATTTTGGGTCACGCAAGAGTCGAAATTATAGATTCAGTCAGAGAAGCTTTGGATAATTCATTTTCGTTTGGTGCACCTACCGAAAAAGAAGTAGAAATGGCCGAATTGATCTGCCAAATGGTGCCTTCGATCGAAAAAGTACGCATGGTGAATTCAGGTACTGAAGCTACCATGTCGGCTATTCGTTTGGCTAGAGGCTACACAGGGCGAAGCAAAATCGTGAAATTTGAAGGCTGCTATCATGGGCATGGCGATTCGTTTTTGATTGCAGCTGGAAGTGGCGTAGTTACGATGGGTTCGCCCGATAGTGCAGGAGTTACGCAAGGTGTTGCAAATGACACACTCACTGTTCCTTACAACGATATTGAAGCGTTAAAAACGATCCTAAAAGCAAATCAAGAGCAAGTTGCTGCCATTATTTTAGAACCTGTAGTGGGCAATATGGGTTGCGTACTTCCATTGTCAGGGTATTTGGAAGCGATTCGCCAATTGTGCGACCAAGAAAAAATCGTGTTGATTTTTGACGAAGTAATGACTGGTTTTCGACTTTCGAAAGCTGGGGCTCAAGGATTGTTTGGTATAAAACCCGATTTGACAACCTTAGGCAAAATTATTGGAGGCGGAATGCCAGTAGGAGCGTATGGTGGCAAAAAGGAAATCATGGATTTTGTATCACCACTTGGACCAGTTTACCAAGCAGGAACCTTATCGGGCAACCCAATTGCGATGACCGCTGGATTAGCCATGTTACGATTCCTGAATTCGCATCCTGAAGTGTATACTTATCTGGATTCGATCACCAACTATGTCACCAGCGGAATTTCTAAAAGCCTGAATGAGTTAGGGTTGCCTTATACGATCAACCAAATTGGTTCGATGTACAGTTTGTTTTTTACAGGCGAAAAGGTGAGAGATTTTGCATCAGCTAAAACATCTGACACAGTGAAATTTGGAAAATATTTTCAGTCGATGTTGCGTCAAGGCATTTACATTGCACCTTCTCAATATGAAAGCTTATTTGTATCGACTGCTATTACTGAGGACATTGCTGATAAGATTATTGCAGCCAATAATAAGGCATTGAGTGAATTGTAGATTTTTATTTATAGATATTGGCTTCCAAATTCGGAAGCAATATCTATAAATAATTGGTGATTTCTACTTCAGAAGTTTCGATCTCGTTGCTTTTATTGCCTGCGTTATCTTTGATATAAACATTGAATTTTAAAGTGTATTTTGCAGAATCGCTATATGGTTTAAAATTTACATAAGAGCTGATTCCATATTTCAGTGTGCCTTCGAGTGGACCTTGTCTGCCATCAGGATTCAAAGAAAAGAACGTGCCATTTCGGTTTAAATATCGAATAGGTACGGTATCATTGGTGATTACTTTTTGAAATTTGCCCTCTAACTTTCCATACACATCTACAAAATAGTTGATTTTGGTATTATCGGAAGTTCCTAAATCACCATCGCCATCTTTGAAACCCAGTGTAATTACGACAGAATCTTTGTCGGATTGAGCGCCTCGATCAACCGTGATTTTTTTTAATCCAACAAATGTGATTTCGGGTGCAGTTGGAAACGTAGGGATTTTTTTGCACCCAACGAGCGCAATGATTAAAAGGAAAAGAAAAGCTTGTCTGAATTGTTTCATTTGGTCAACTTGCAGCCTACGCAAAGTTAGTAAAGCAAATGGTTTTTGTACAGAATTTTAAGTCTGATTTGTTTCATACCGATTCGGGCAATTTTAAAGACAAATGCCTCGCTGCGTTTCATTTTCAATACGAAAACAATACGCTCTATCAAAAATATGTGGACGAAATAGGAGTGAAGCCCAATCAAGTAAAAGAAGTGATTGATATTCCGTTTTTGCCTATTTCATTTTTTAAAAGGCATAAAATAATTGCTACTAAAGCCGATTATATTTCGTGTTTCGAAAGTAGCGGAACTACTGGTACTGAGCGCAGTAAGTTGTTTTTTTATGATGAAGAATTTTACAACAAAAATGCAAAATGTATTTTTGAACAGTTTTTTGGTGATTTGTCCGACTATTCGTTTTTCTTTCTTTTGCCCAATTATTTAGAGCGTAAGAATTCTTCATTGGTTTCGATGGCTAATTATTTTGCCAATTCTTCGGATAATCGGTTTGGAGGTTTTTATTTGCATGATTTTCAGAAACTTACGACTGATCTTATTACGGCACTTTTGGCCAAAAAAGGCAAAGTGATTTTGTGGGGAGTGACGTTTGCACTTTTGGATTATGCCGAAAAATTTGCCAATTCCTATCCCGAACTCATCGTTTTCGAAACTGGCGGAATGAAAGGCCGAGGTCGCGAGCCACTAAGAACCGAAGTGCATCAGGAATTAAAATCGAAACTTGGCGTGCAAAGCATTCATTCTGAGTATGGGATGACCGAGCTTTTTTCGCAAGGTTATACGCTAAAGGACGATATTTTTACATTTCCTCCGCAAATGAAAGTACTGATTCGTGAGCTTGAAGATCCGCTTTTTGTTCATCAACAAATAGGAGTGAGGGGCGGGATAAATGTGATTGATTTGGCCAACATTGATACTTGTTGTTTTATCGAAACACAAGACATAGGCATGCTTAATCAGGAGGGTTTTCAGGTATTAGGTCGTTTCGACAATTCTGAAATCAGAGGTTGTAATCTGATGGTTGTGAATGGGTTATGAGTTTAACTCAGAAATATTTCAAGTTCTTTTTCAAATTTTTCCAAGTCGATTGAGAGTGATTTATCGTCAGGACGGTCTTCTAAAGGCAGTTTTTCTTTGGTGGGTTCTCCTAGGAAATAGGAGTATTTTACCTCGAAAACATTGGCCAAAGTATAAAAGCAATTGAGCCAAGACAATCGTTCTGGAGTTCTGATTTCCAATAATTTGGCGTTTTCGGGTTGAAACATGCAATTGGTCAATCCAGCACCGTGAATGCCAACCATGTGTGTTGCCCGAGCCACAATGTTTAATTGAGTCTTGAAATCCAGCGTTTCAAATTGCACGATTTGAAAGCCGTGTTTGATTAAAATTAATATAAAATATTTTTCATTTAATATTTTGCGATGTTTGGCCTTTTCTCTGCTGATATAGATTTTATCGGATACAATTTGAAAATTAGGATCGAAAAAATAGTCTTTCAGCGTTTTGGCAACGCCTTTTATCGAGATAGGTTGGTAATTAATTGGGCCTCCTGTTTGGGTGGGAAGTATTAGTTTGGGTGTTTTCACAACCGTTTTTGTGTCCAAAATAACAAATCGTTCGACCTCAAAAGCTTTCGCACTTTCCGAAATAAAAGGCCAGCGCTCCAAAAAATAGTCAGGAATGGCAAAATCGGCTTTGATGGAATGTTGTTGCGCCACCCAAAGTCTGGGCAAAATTTCGGTTAACCAATGAAAATAACCTCCTGTCGAATAGTTGTCCAAACACCACAAAATAGGGTTTTCGACTATTCTGTTTTTTCGCAGAATACTATTTTTGATGAAAAATTTAAGATTTTGTTTAACAGATTGGTATTCCTCAAGCTTATTTGGCCACACAAACGATTCGACTAAAATGCTGTTTTTCCTGAAAATAAGAAGTTCACGATTGACCGAAACATTTTTAAGCTCTATTAGATAACAAGCTCTAGCTAAGCCTGTTATACAAGGATCAAAAATAGGCTTGTCGGTTTCCTTTAGATTTTCGGGGTATTTTCGATTTAAAAGAATTTCAGGAAAGACTTCCATCTTATTTTATTGCATGGCTGAACGTAGCAAACTCAAATCGGTAAACTTCATGTTGAATCTTTTGGCCAATGCTTGATTGGTCACGCAACCTTTGTAAGCATATACGCCATTTTCGAACCATTCTTTGGTGAACATCAAATCTTCCACGCCACCATACTTTGAAATCTGTAAGAGAATGGGAGTGAAGATGTTACTCAATGCTGTGGTGGCAGTTCTGGCCACGCGAGAGGCGATATTTGGCACACAATAGTGAATCACATCGTGCTTTTTGAAGATCGGATTTTTGTGATTGGTGATGTGTGAAGTCTCAAAACAGCCACCTTGGTCGATACTCACATCAATAATGATGGAGTTGGATTGCATGTTCATCACCATTTGTTCGGTCACTACGCATGGGCTGCGGTCTTCATCAGCACGCAAGGCACCAATCACTACATCTGCTTCTTTTAGAGCTTCAGAAAGTGTCTGTGTATCAATAGTTGAGGTGTAAATAGAGGAATGAAGTGAGCGTTTCAACCTGCGAAGTTTATAGATGTGGTTGTCGAAAATTTTCACTTCCGCACCTAGTCCAAAAGCCGTTCTGGCGGCATATTCAGCGACTGTT
The DNA here is from genome assembly GCA_043769845.1 of Cytophagales bacterium. Lineage (GTDB taxonomy): Bacteria > Bacteroidota > Bacteroidia > Cytophagales > UBA9547 > UBA9547. The sequence continues at coordinate 2,648 of JAYVIX010000092.1, read as the reverse complement.
CCAGCTCCTAGAATGACAACATTGGATGGCGCAACTCCAGTAATCGCTCCAAGAATGATTCCTTTGCCGTTATTTGCACTATTCAGATATTCAGACGCGATCAGCATCACTGTGCTTCCTGCAATCTCGCTCATGGCACGCACCACTGGGCGACCGCCTACTTTGTCTTCTATAAACTCGTACCCAATGGCGGTGATTTTTTTATTGGTCAAGGCTTCAAGGTATTCGTTGCTTTGTTTAGCTATTTGGATAGCCGAAATGAGCGTTGCCCCCATCTTCATTTCCTCAATTTCGTGAAGGGTAGGCGGCTCTACTTTCAGAATAATATCCGATTCGAGTACTTCTTTGCTTGAATAACAGATTTTTGCGCCAGCCTCACTATATTCTTTGTCGGCAAATTTAGATGGTTTTCCAGCGCCTGTTTCTACCGAAACTTCATGTCCATTGTTTACCAAAATCGAAACGGCTCCAGGGGTCAATGCTACTCGATTTTCCAACGATTCTATTTCCTTTGGGATTCCGATCGAAAGTGCGCTTTTGCCTTCGCTTACTTTTTGCAATTGCTCTTGAGGGTACAATGCGTACTCTTTAGCAAGTTCTTTAAATCCTGGAGGAGTGGGCTTCATTGCCTTCTAGTTGATGGTGGATAACGTTAATCTTCGTTGGTTTTCGTTCAGATGTTCTAGTCTGAACTGGAGTGCTTTTCGCTCTTTTAGAAAAGAAGGAGCCATTTCTGGCCATTCGATAATGCATGGATAATTTGAATCCAAATATTCACCAAACCCAATATCTTCTGCTTCGGCCTCATTTTTGAGTCTGAAAAGATCAAAATGATACAGTTTTTTGTTTGGAGCAATTAGATATTCGTTTACAATTGAATATGTTGGGCTGGATACTATCTCATTCACGCCCAGTTTTTTACATAATGTTTTTATCAATGTGGTTTTACCTGCCCCTATTTCGCCTACGAAAAGCATCAGATTGCAGTCTTGTGTGTAAGGCAAAATCTGATCGACAGTTTCGGTTAAGTTGTCGAGCGAATATTCTAAAACAAGTTCCAAAACAGCGATAAAAATTTGTTTAAAAGGAGGATTAAACGCTTATTTACTTTTTAGTAAATACTAGACGACTAAAGTAAGGCATTTTTAGTAAAAAACAAAGAGGCTTTGGCATCCAAGAAAAAGACAATTTACGACTGGCTATCCACAAGGGTGGCTGTCAATATCAGAAACGAAGAGAACTATGCGCTAAAACGTAATTTGCGCTTTTCCTATGCTCAGGCACTTGTAGTAGGAAGTGCATTTTTTGTTTTATTTTCGGCTTTTTCGCTTTGGATGGGGACAAAAGTGGTGGGTTTTTGGTATAATCCACGTGAAGATTATTTTAACACTAAAAAGAAAGTCATCTCGCTTGCGATGTCTTTGGATTCGTTAAAAGAACAAATCAGGGAAAAAGATATTTTCATCAAAAATATAAAAAGTATCATTGAGACAGGCGAAACGAGCAAGGAATTGGAAGCTGAAACGCAAGTGAAAAACTCTGATTCCAATGTTATTCAGAGTCAGATAGTTGATCTAGATTATTTGCCCGAAGTAGATTCGTTATTACGAAACGAGTTTGAAAGCGATCAGTCGATGGGCGCTCAAAAACTGACCAATAATGTGGATTTGTATGAGCCTGTATTGTTTCCACCCATCGAAGGCATTGTAACCGAAAACTACGATGTCCGTAAAAGCCACTACGGTATTGATATTGTTGCTAAAAGTGATGAACCTGTCAAGTCGATTTCTGACGGTGTAGTGGTTTTTTCTTCGTGGACATACGATACAGGTTATGTAATTGGTATTCAGCATTCTAATAACCTAGTTTCGTTCTACAAACACAATTCCAATTTGCTAAAAAGTACAGGAGATAAAGTATTAGCAGGGGATATTATTGCAACTATCGGAAATACTGGCGAACTTACCACTGGACCTCATTTACATTTCGAATTGTGGTTCAAAGGAAAGCCGATCAATCCAAAAGAATTAATTATTTTTTGAAACCATAAAATTTCTATTATGTCCATGTTTGCAAGTAAAGACAGTAAAAAAGAAGTAGAAAACCTGACTCAAGTGAGTACCATTATTGGCAAGGGAACTGTGATCACTGGCGATATTGAAAGCTCAGGCAATATTCGTATCGAAGGAAAGGTCATAGGGAATGTACGTGCAAAATCAAAAATTGCAGTAGGCGAGTCGGGTATTATCGAAGGCAATGTATTTGCACAAAATGCCGAAATTGCTGGTGAGATAAAAGGAATTTTGGATGTTAGCGAATTAGTAGCCTTGAAAAATTCGGCACATATAAACGGTGATATCATCACCCAAAAACTTGCAGTCGATCCAGGTGCAGCCATCAATGGTTCTACCAAAATGATTTCAAACCCAAGTCCGACCAACGCAACAGTGAAGGAGTTTAATCCATCTATAAGTAAAGAACCAGTTGCAAAATCAGCCTAATAATTACCTCAAGTATTCGGGTATTGGACTTCAACTCCTTGCCTTTGTTTTTATCATTACCTACTTAGGCTTTTGGCTCGATGGATTTTTCCATACCCAAAAGCCTATTTTTTCGGTCTTATGTGGAATGCTTTCTGTTATTCTAGG
>JAYVIX010000091.1:0-7552 GCA_043769845.1 Cytophagales bacterium | reverse complement strand
CTGGAGAGGGGTTGGGGTGAGGCTTTTTATGGCAGAAAAATGAACATCAGTAAAGAACATATCGAGGAACTGATTTTTGAGTACCACGAAGGCAATCTTTCGGATGGCGAAAAATCGGAATTGATGAACATTATCCATCAATATCCAGAATTCGAAGCCGATTTTGCACTTTGGGCGCAAACCTATGCACATGTCGAAGATTCAGTACCAGATTATGGCCTAGCCGCCAATCTGATCCAAAAAGCGCCACTCGCTTGGTATGCACACACTTGGGTAAAAGTGGGCTTGGCTAGTGTACTAGTTGCAAGCGGTATTGCGGGCTATTGGTTATTGAATTCGAACAAAGAAAAAACAACCACACTTGCAACTAAACCAACTATTCAACAAGTAGAATTAAAAGAAGAGCCTAAGGAACTCGTACCACAAACAACTATTCCAAACATAAAAGTGAATAATATTTCACAAGTAAAAGAAACTGATTTCGTTCCAAAAACGTCAAGTATTTTAGAAGAAAAATCAAGTTTAACACAGGAAAAGCTTGTTGAAAAGGTGACAGAAACGATTCAAAACGAAGAAATCAAACAAGAATTGATTCCTGAAAAGGTTATTCCTGTAGAAGTAATTTCTAAGCCAGATACCGTTCAAAAAGCAACTATTTCGGAACCTAAAAAAATAGCAGAAGAAAAACCTCAGAAAAAAGCAAAGCGAAAATTGCCGCTCAATTTGAAACCTGCTGCCGATTTTATGCCTGTAAATCCCAATTTTTAACGTTTGATGTTTCGTTTTCTTTTCGTTCTATTATTCTCTTTTATATTGGCTTTTGAAGGAAAAGCACAATCGTATTTTGCGCAGGCCAATCAAGTTCCTTTGCTTCTAAATCCTTCATTAGCAGGAGCAAAGGAAAAGAAAAGATTGGCATTGGGTTGGAATACTGCCAAGGGTTCACAAAAACAAGAAAGCAATTATGCCTTTGGCTACGACCAAGTAATCAGGAAAATTGGTTCGGGTATTGGGGCTTATTATACTTTTCACGATCAGAAAAACGATCATTTAGCTGAAAATTGGAAGCCCCTTTTGCCTAGCGAAGTTGTTGGCGCAAATTATTTGGCTTCTTACCAACAGTATTTGGCAGGTGTGTGTATTGCGCCTAAGTTCAACATCATGTCGCGAACCAATCCGAACAAGATCAAGTATACTTTTTCGCCTTCAATTTTTGTGGAAATGGGAAAAGAAACGCGCACGTCTATAGATCAGTTCAGTTCAAGAACGTATCAATCAACACTTTACTCGGTCGAGCATCCTAGCGGTGTGGCGATGTACGATTCTACAACATCAAGGTATGTAAAAGGGAAAATTGGTCTGAATTTGATTAGAACAGGAATAGGCTTGCAGCTGAACTCAGGCAATCTTATTCTTTTGTCTAAAATTGCTTTTGAAAGAAGTGTAAGCGATGAGAAAATTCTAATAGGTACTTTTAACAAAGAACAAGGATTATCACGAGAGATTTCGACCAATCTGAAACAGACTTTGTATGCGATAGAACCTAATTTTCATCTGAGCTATACAATGAGTAAAAAAGAAGATGCAAAATTTTCATTTACACCCATTGCTGGCATTGGGCTGAAACATTATTTCAATCTGGGCACTGCGCCAGATAGTTCTGAAAATATCATTGTGAGCAGAAACCTTAGTCAGCGCAAAAAGACCAAAATCAATTACAAACATGCTTCGGCCAATTTCAGATTTAGCAAATTGCTTTTCGGACTTGCCTTTACTCAGTTTACTAAGAACACGTATGCAGGTGCATCGCTTGGCTTTCAGAACAAATGGATGAAAGTGATGGGCAATTTTAGCACGGGAATGGAAAATATTTCGGGTTCAAAATCTTCAATCGAAATATCCTTGGGATTGTTTATTTGAGTTTTGGTCAGTACCGAATGTCAGTCTTTCTGATGATGGTCTGCCAATATCTTAGTAATTTCTTTCAGTTTTTCTCTGAGCGATTCGGGCTCTACAATCTGTACTTTATCGTCTAGCATGAGCAACCAGCGCGCGAAATAATCCAAACTCACAAAGGCAAATTCTATCTCGTAGCAATCGCCCATCTTGGTTTCGCTCAGAAATCCCATTTGGTATTTGCCGTTTCCGATGTGTCGCATCGAATTGCTTGCCAGCCTGATCACTATTTTTTGCAAGGGCGTGTCGCAAGTTAGTTTGTCGATATATTGTTTCAGACTCGGGTGTTCACTAGGTTTGAAACGTTTGGTGCCGAGCGAAAAAACTGAAATGCGGTCGACTCTAAAATCCCGATAATCGTTTCGCAACAGACAGAAACCAATCAAATGCCAATAATTTCCATAATAGCACAATCCTAAAGGTTCTATTTCGCGCGTGCTATGTTCTCTGTTTCCTCCAGTAAAATAATCGAACGACACACGCACACTTCTCGCCAATGCTTCTTTTATTTTGTCCAAGATAAAAATGTGAGGTGTTTCGGGCGAAAGTCCAGCATTGGGCAAGACCATGATTTTGTTCTCGAGGTCTTCCATTTCCTCCTTTTTGGCACTATCCAACACCGACCTTATTTTGGTGAGCGCATTTGCAAACACATTGCTGGTGTGTTGGTCGGTCATTTGCTCCACCATTTTACTAGCCATGAGCAAGGCTCTGGCTTCCTCGTGTGTGAACATAACAGGCGGCAAATGATACCCTTCCATGATGTAATAACCAATTCCAGCCTCTGCCCCAATCGGGATTCCGCCTTCTTCCAAAGACCGAATGTCGCGATAAATCGTCCGCACACTCACTTCGAATTTTTCGGCCAACATTTTCGCAGTTACAATTCGTTTGGATTGAAGTGTAGTAAGGATGGCTTGCAAGCGATCAATTCGGTTCATCGGATTACGAATGGTTCTTTGTGATATATTCGAGCTGTATTAAGCCAGATTCAAACACTTTATTTTTTATTAGTATTAATTCATTTGTTTGATTCCCATTTTGAAACAATCGAATGCCGTTTCCTAGCAAAATTGGGATAATCGAAATGACAAACCTGTCAATTAGTTTTTGTTTCATCAATTCGAAAACGATTTCAGCACCACCATCGCAATAAATATGTTTTCCGTCTGATTGTCGAATCTGGGCGATCAGTTCTTTTACATCTCCATTATAAAAGCTTACGTTTTCGTCTTTACCGCTTTTGGTTTTGGAGAGTACGAAACATGTTTTGTCTTTATGCGGAAAATCAATTCCAAATGAGAGGACTTTGTCGTAGGTTTTACGACCCATGATAACGGTATCAGTCGTTTTTACAAATTCAGTATATCCATAATCTTCATTTGGTTTTTCGACTATAGATAGCCAATCAATCCCGCCACTTTCAGTTGCGATAAATCCGTCAAGACTCATCGCGATATATAAAATTACTTCTCTTTTGTTCATGACTATTTGTTTTTAGACCTGACAGGTTTTGAAAACCTGTCAGGTCTGTGGTGATTTACATTAATCCAATTTGTATTTCAGTCACGTTATTTGGCGAGTCTGGAAATTCAAATAAATGGTAAATCTCTCGAATTTCGCCCGAAGGTTTCAGGCTATTGTTCCAAATGTATTCGTACATCGGTTCGTATTCTTTGCCTAAATCGGCCATAGTGCCTTTGAAGTTCTTTTTTAGGCATTTGAAATCAGGACTTTGTCTGAATTTGAAATCGTTGTCTAGAGCTTTTGTGTTTTTTACTGGAAAAGCGATTTGAAGCGTGAATTCTTTTTCCATATCGGCAGTAGCTCCGAAATAAATAAACTCCATCGGCCCTGTTTTTTCAAGTCCTAGTCGTTCGGCTTCGGCATATGCCAAGTCCACCTTTGGTGCGGCATATTCCATGATTTTTTTCAAAGAAGTGATGCCTTCTAAATAAAAATAAAGGCTTGGTGCGACAATTAGTTGTTCCATTTTTTCTGAATGATTTTAGGTGGAATGTTTTAACTGATGCAAAGATTGCGGCTACTAGTGACAACAGTATGTCAGCAGGTTTTTCTGAAAAGTAGCGTTATTAGAATTTTCCGCAAACGGTGGAGGAATCCCACAAAACAACCATGTACAGGATCGTGATAGTGTGCAAAAACTGGTCCATTCCAAAAACAAACCAATGCCATTTGTTAGAAGAGTCTGCTAAAGTGGGAAACCAGACGCCTAGTTTTCCTTTCAAAACGTCAATCAGGAAATGGGAAGTAATTTGGAACAAAATTGGCAATAGCCAAACAGGATCAGAAATCGGATTGATCAGTACAAAAACAATCGACATTAAGCCTCCATGCACACATGCATGTACAAAAATGGGAAATAAAGGCGATCCTTTTTCTTTTGCTTTCAGCATCCAAGCGGTAGAAAGAGGAGAAAAATCGGCTAGCCAGTGGCATAAAAAAAGGGAAAAAAGAAGTGTTGTGTGCATGTTCAAGCGTTTGTTAGATAGTCAACCTAAACATTCCTTTCAACTTTTCTTCCCCATTTACAATGATCGAAAGCGCATGTTCGCCCGTGTAAAAAACTCTAGTTGTAATCAATCGAAAACTTTGGTTTCGGACTAAAGTCGCTTTTTCATTTGGGGCGAATTCTTTTTCACTGATTTTGAAGACCTTTTTCGACAAAAGACCATTTTGTTTGCGGAAATAAAGTCCATATTCTAGTCGGATTTTGGCGGCAACTTCCGAACGGTTTTCGATAGAAAAAGAAAACGTAAGTGTTTCACCAATTTTTACATCAAGAGTGTGGATTTTGAAATCATCCAATACAAAATCATCATCCGAATGAAGTCCGAATGCACCCAACGCTTCTTTGTGGCCTTGCTTCAGTAACGTCCTGCTGCCATGTTTCAGAATGTAATCTGTTTCCTTGCCAAGTCCTTTCCAATGTTGTAAAATGGCTAAAACTATCTGTGGATTGTCTTTTGCGATGTCGTTTAGGCTATTGGCCACGCTTCGTCTTACATATTCACTTGAATCTTTTTTTAAATTTTCAAGAATAGGCAAAATCGCACTTGGGTCTTTTTTGAAATCGGGCAAAGCCATAGCCCAAGGCAAACGAGGTCGCGAGCCTTCGCTGGACAGCCTGCGCACATGATGGTTTTCATGGCCAGACCAAGCCAACATGCGTTCAATCATAGCTTGTGGATATTTGACAATGAAAGGACGCACCGCAAACTCGCAACTGGTAAATGGTGTGATCTGGGCGAATGCATCAGCCGATTCTTCGAAATACTCGATACCAAATAGTTGGATATAATCTGGTACAAACATGTATTGCAAAGCCTGATTGCCGAAACCAGCGTCTTTCATGTGAACGCAAAAACGAGCAAGCAATCGAGCGGTATCTGGAAAATGTGTTGGCAGAAAATGATGCAAAACCAAAGCCGTATGGCGCATCCTATCTTTCAGTTCTCGATTTTTCCAATCGGCATCAAAAATCAAATTGATAAATTGATTTCTGTCGAAATCAGGACTGAATTTTAGGAATTCATCACAAAAAAAGTCGTAAAACTGGGATGAAAAAAGATTTTTGAGCGGTTCCATTTTAATGAATAATTAGGAATTCTTGGTCAATAATATTCTGATAGAGCAAAACTCGGTGATTGCTTTGTGCTCTCCTTCATAAAGTGATGGTAAATTTTCAGTAGCAAAACATGCTACGTAAATTTTCCCTAATTTGCGACTCGAAAAATTGCCTTCATGAGCGAAATACTGAGACTTGCCATCCAAAAATCGGGCCGACTGAGCGAAGATTCGCTCAACCTCATCAAAGAATGTGGTGTTGACTTCAACAAAAGCGACAATAAGCTGACTTCCAAAGCCTTTAACTTTCCGATCGAATTTCTCTTCCTGCGCGATGACGATATTCCTGGTTATGTCGAAGATGGCGTGGCTGATATCGGAATTGTAGGTGAAAATGTTTTGGCCGAAAAAGGCAAAGTGGCCGATGTGATCGAACAACTAGGTTTCTCGAAATGTCGCCTCTCCATCGCAGTGCCAAAGGACTATCATTACGAAGGCATTCAGTCTTTGGCTGGCAAAAACATTGCAACTTCGTACCCAAAGATATTGGGCGAATATTTGAAGAAAAACAACGTCATAGCACATATTCACGAAATCAGTGGTTCGGTTGAAATTGCACCCAATATTGGGTTGGCTGAAGGTATTTGTGACTTGGTAAGTTCTGGTAGTACTTTGATCAGCAATGGTTTAAAAGAAACCGACATTATCCTGCAATCGCAAGCTTTACTGATTGGTAACAAAGATCTTTCTGCGAAAAAGAAAGAATTGGTGGAGCAATTAGTATTCCGTATCAAATCGGTACAAAGAGCCAAAAACTCGAAATATATTTTATTAAACGCTCCTGCCAAATCAGTCGATACGATCATCGCTCTTTTGCCAGGTGTAAAAAGCCCTACCGTAATGCCATTGGCTGAAGAAGGCTGGGTATCAATGCATTCGGTAGTTAAAGAAAACGAATTCTGGGGAATTGTAGAAAAACTCAGAGCCGCTGGTGCCGAGGGAATCTTGGTTATGCCGATTGAAAAAATAGTTATTTAGTTTTCATCTTTAAGTTTGCTCGTAGTTACTAGTTCGTAACTACGAACTATATAAGGTACATGAACGTCATACGATATCCTTCAAAAGTAGACTATACTGCGATTCTAACTCGTCCGGTAGAAGATTTGGCCGAGATAGAAAACAGGGTAAAACCAATTCTAGAAGCTGTAAAAACCAATGGCGACAAGGCCATTGCCGAATTCAGCTTAAAGTTTGACGGTCATTCGTTGGATACTTTTGTGGTTTCAAAAGCCGAAATTGAAGAAGCAATTGAGCTCGTTCAAGCCGATTTAAAAACCGCCATTCAAACCGCAGCAAATAACATTCGCTTGTTTCACCTTTCGCAGAAAGAAGAAATAAAGAAAATAGAAACCATGCCAGGTGTCACTTGCTGGCGCAAAAGTATAGCGATTCAGAAAGTGGGACTATACATTCCAGGCGGAACGGCTCCTTTGTTTTCAACCGTTCTGATGTTAGGAATTCCTGCTCAAATAGCTGGTTGTGACGAAATTATGCTTTGCACGCCTGCCGATAAATCAGGAAAAATAAACCCTGTAATACTTTATACAGCACAGCTTCTAGGCATCAAATCTATTTTTAAAATAGGAGGTGCTCAAGCCATTGCAGCCATGGCTTTCGGTACCGAATCGGTCACGAAAGTGTACAAAATATTCGGACCAGGAAACCAATATGTAACTGCTGCCAAACAATTGGTTACCAAATATGGCCTCGCGATAGATATGCCAGCTGGTCCATCGGAAGTGATGGTGGTAGCAGACGAAACCGCAAATCCTGAATTTGTAGCAGCCGATTTGCTTTCACAAGCCGAACATGGCCCTGATAGTCAAGTGGTTTTGGTTACTATAGACGAGTCGTTTATTTCGAAAGTAAATGAAGAATTGAGCAAACAAAGTGCCATTTTGTCAAGAGCTGCTATTGCCAGCAAAGCCCTCGAAAACAGCAAAATCAT
>JAYVIX010000090.1:0-17435 GCA_043769845.1 Cytophagales bacterium | reverse complement strand
GTAATACTGCCTTTTGAAGTAAATTTTACAGCATTACTCAAAAGGTTGACTAATACCTGGCGTAATCGGACATAATCAGTCCAGATAAAGGCTGGAATTTCGGGCGAAATATGAAGCAATAGTTCAATATTCTTGCTTTGACATTGATACGAAACAATGTTGGTGGCTTCGAGAATGACTTTTTCGAGTTCGGTTTGGGTATTTTCGACTTCCAAAAGACCTGCTTCTATTTTTGAAAAATCTAAAATATCATTGATAATGTCCAACAATGATTTGGCCGAATTGTTGACCGTGGAGGCATACAATTGCTGGGTATGATCAAGCTCAGTATTCATCAAAAGATCGCTAAAACCGATCACTCCATTGAGTGGAGTCCGGATTTCGTGACTCATATTGGCCAAAAACTCCGACTTGGCCACATTGGCCGCCTCGGCTTGTTCTTTGGAATGAACCAGATCGGAAGCAATCGCTTTCTGTTGCGTTATATCTCGGGCGACACAGATAAAATCAGAAATAGTGTGTTCATTATCCAACACAAACGAAATGCCTAGATCGAACCATAGTGTGGCCTGTGGAAGTGTCAAACTATATTCCACTTTCTGTGATTTTTTCTCGGCTTTACACTTCTCTAAGGCGTTTCTGATCAATTCGACTGCGTTTTGGGGCAATCCAATGTCCATAAAATGCTTATTCAGAAATACTTCTGGCGATGAGTGTAATGAATCAGAGGTTTTTTGAAAATATTCCTTAAACACAAAATCGGGCGAAAGCACAAAGACCAAATCGTCCATATTGGAAACGAGCGAGCGAATCCAATTTTCTTTTTGTTGAATTTCTTGCTCGGCCAATTTGCGTTCGGTAATGTCCGAAAAACTACATACCACCCCATTGCCTCCGCCCAAATACACCACATTGACATTGATCCAAGTGAGACTAGCGTCTGGCTTTTGTACACCCATGATGGTGTTATAGATCGATTGTTGCGTTTGCAAAGCCACCAAAGTAGGATGCAATTCGTTCGGAAAACGACTGCCATCTTCTTTGATAAGCTGCCAATTGTCAGGAAATGAACTTTTTCCTACTATCTGACATGCCGTCAAACCCATGATTTGTTCGGCTGCGGGATTGTTAGCGATCGTATTTCCGTTGGCATCTTTCAGTACAATTCCTTCGGTGATGGCCTGAAAAACACTGTTCAAATTGACTTTGAAGGTGCGCAATTCGATATCGGCCAATTTGCGTTCGGTAATATCTTGTGCAATACCAGTCAAAGCTTTCGGGCAACCTTCTGCATCTTTGACAATTTCGCCCTTACTAAATATGTATTTTACTTCATTAGTTTCTGGAATGATAATTTTATGTTCAAAAACATATCCCTGCCCAGTTTTGATCGACTCGATGACGTGTTGATCCAACAACAAAAGATCTTCGGCCACATATCTATTTCGATATTGCTGATACAATTGGTCTTTTGGAACCGATTTGTTTATTTCAAAAATTTTAAACAACTCGTCAGACCAAACCAAATCTTGCGTTTCAAGATCAAACTCCCAATTGCCTACTTTCGAAATTTTCTGAGCTTCGTTCAGTCTTGCGTGGTTGCGTTTGTTTTCTAGTTCTAATAATTTACGTTCCGTGATATCCTGAGTAATGCCCACAAAACACTTTGGAACCCCTTTTTCATCCAAAACCACCTTGGTTTGGCTCACCACATATTTGACTCTTTCACCTCCATCAAACAAAATTTCATGATCAATACTAAATCCCTCATGCGTTTGTAAACTGGTATTTAACTGATGGTTAAAATTTAAAATTTGTTCAACTTTAAATTTATTCTCAAATAGTTGATGTAATTGCTTTCCTTTTATTTGTTCTTCTATCTCATAAATACGGTATAATTCGCTCGACCACACTAGTTCTTGGGTGCTCAAATCATATTCCCAACTTCCTATTTTAGAAAGCTTTTGTGCTTCATTGAAGCGTTCTTGGTTTTTTAGATTCTTGGCATCCTCTTGTTTTCGGATGTCTAAATCGGCAAGAAAATGGTTCGTTTTTTCAATTTTCTCGTTCCTGGCAATAAGTTTCGACATGACTTCTTGGGCAAGAAGTGCGAGTGCTTTTAGCTGCTTGTCGTCCAATTTGCGCGGCACCGTATCAAGCACACACATTGTCCCCAGCGCATACCCATCGGGGTCGATCAATGGAAAGCCTGCATAAAAACGAATCGAAGGATGATTGATAACCAATGAATTATCTTGGAAACGGCTATCTAAATGAGTATCCTCCACCGTAAAAAGCTCCGAACCCAGAATCGTGTACCGACAAATCGAACGTTCCCTTGGAATCTCGGTTGCATCCAAACCCACTTTCGACTTGAACCATATCCTATCCTGATCGATCAAGGAAACGAAACTAAAAGGCACATTGCAGATAATAGCGGCCAGTTCGGTCAATCGATTAAACTCTTCCTCAGGCAAAGTATCTAATACCTGATAATTCTTTAAAGCATTGATGCGCTTGTCTTCAATTTCTGACAACATTCTATGATATGAAAAATATTCAAAAACTAGTACTATAAAGATAAAAGTAAATATATAGAATTTAAATATCTATTTTACTTTGTAGAATCAATTAAATTCTATACTGAATAAAACAGTATAAAGTTTAAATATTTAGTCGAGAAAGTAGCGAATCACCCTATTTGACCCAAAATTTGACCATTGGCAGCTAAATTGTACAATAAATAACGTATTTAAATATGAAAAAATATAAATCTAATAGTAAACAAAAAAGAGGTTTCAATTATTTGAAACCTCTTTTTTGTAGTGAAATAAAACTGTAATATCTTATCCCTCCAATTCCTTCGCCACCAATTCACTCGCCAATTTAGGATCGGCTTTTCCTTTGCTGCGTTTCATTACTTCGCCCATGAATAGGCCAAGCAATCCTTTTTTACCACTGCGGTATTCGGCAACTTTGGCTGGCATTTCGGCTAATACTTCTTTTATAATTGGCAGAAGTGAATCTTCGTTGCTGTCTTGCAACAAGTTCAATTCTTTGGCTATTTGAAGCGGACTTTTGGTAGGTGTTATTAGCAATTCGGGATAAATGCTTTGTTGTGCTACTGTATGGCTCACTTTGCGAGATTCAACCAAATCGATCAATTCAGCCAGTTTTTCTGGTGAAACAGGATAGTCTTTGATGTGCAAAGTAAGTTCGTTCAAGAACGATTTCACAGGCCCCATTACCCAATTGGATGCTGCTTTGTAGCTTTTGGTGCTTGCGCAGATACGTTCGTAGAAAAGGGCGATTTCTTTGCTATCGGTCAATACATAAGCATCGTATTCAGGAAGTCCGTATTGACTTTGAAATTTGTCCAACAACTCGTTTGGAAGCGGGGGCATTTCTGATTTCAAACGAGCCAACCATTCTTCCGAAACGATAATTGGTTGTAAATCAGGCTCGGGGAAATAACGGTAATCGTTCAGCTCCTCTTTGCTACGCATGCTGAACGTTTTGTCCAAACCTGCATCGTAAGTGCGAGATTCTGAAAGGATCGTCTCGCCAGCTTCGATTAACGCAATTTGACGGTCTATTTCATGTTCGATCGCACGTTGCACGTTACGAATCGAGTTCATGTTTTTTACTTCTACTTTTTTACCTAAGGTTTTGCTTCCTTTAAGCATAACAGAAATATTTGCATCGCAACGCATTGAACCTTCTTCCATGTTGCCATCACATATTTCAAGGTAACGTACGAGCTTTCGAACTTCTGTTAGAAATTGATAGGCTTCGTCCGAATTGAAAATATCTGGTTCAGAAACCATTTCAATCAAAGGAACTCCTGCACGGTTGTAATCGACCAATGTATCGGTTTCGGCATCCATGTGAATCGACTTCCCCGCGTCTTCTTCCATGTGGATACGGTTCAATTGTACGTTACGGTATGTTCCGTCCGACAACTTGATTTTTACCGTTCCTCCTACACAAATTGGATGTTTATCTTGCGTGATTTGGTATCCTTTTGGAAGATCGGGATAGAAATAATTTTTGCGCGCGTATTCGTTGTAGCGAGAGATTTCACTACCACAAGCCACTCCAATTTTGATCGAAAATTCCACTGCTTTTTTGTTGGCCTTTGGCAATGCACCTGGGTGACCCAAGGTAATGGCCGAAACATTTACGTTTGGCATATCACCAAATTCAGCCGAATCGGCCACGAAAGCTTTGGTGTTGGTGGTCAATTGGCAGTGAACTTCTAATCCAATTACGGGTTGGTATTTATCTCTCAACGACATGCGTACAATTCTATTTTGTGCAAAGATATAAAAGGAAACAAAAAAATGAGGCTGCCCTTTTCTGGCAGCCTCATTTTTTACTGAAACTCTTATTTAATTCTCAATCTCCGTCCGGCTCTCAATACGGTACGGGTTGTGATGCGGTTCAACTTACAAATTCGAAGTACTGGAACTCGGTATTTTCTTGAAATTCGAGAAAGTGTATCGCCCGATCGTACCCTGTGATATACCGCTTGACGTGCTTTTTTCAAGTACAGAAATTGTTCCGAAGTAATCTCGGATTCTTGGTCGATAAGCTCGTTTTTCTTGAAATCAAAAAAATGTTCTGGGTCTATGGCATTTCCTTCGAAACGCACTTCGAAATGAAGATGCGGCCCCGTACTTCGGCCTGTACTTCCTCCAAAACCAATCAAATCGCCCGCTTTTACATATTGACCCGCATTTACAGCTTGCTTGGTCATATGTCCATAAAGCGTTTCCAAACTGTTGTAATGTCTGAGCATCACATAGTTACCATAGCCACGACCATCGTATTTCGAAATACGTACAACGCCATCAAATACGGCAAATATTGAATCGCCAACGTCCAAATCAAGGTCTACGCCATAATGAAAGCGCGACCAACGCATTCCAAAAACCGAGTTGATAATCGACTTTCTAAGTGGAGGATGGAAATTGCGCCCAGACTCAGAATCAAAAAGTTTGACTGAAACAGTATCCTTGAATTTTGTTGCATCTATTCGATAAGGATTTACAGCTCTCGAATCCCAGATTGAGTAATATTCTGCAATTTTTACCCAAGTGCTATCGTTGAAACTTACTTCTTCGTCTACCTCGACCACACTCAGTTCGCCATCTTCCATATCGGTGGTGTCTTCGCTTACGATAGTCGGTTTCTTTTCGGGAGAGAAAACCGACTTTTCATCCTCCGATTCTTCATAATCCTCACCACCTTCTATTTCTTCTTCCGAAATACTGGCAGTATCAGGTGCTGTGTATTCTAGCTTAGGTGTTTTTATTTGTAAAAAATCTTTCGGAGGTGTTTGAATAGGCTTCTGATTGGCGGCTACAGGTTTCTTCTTTGCCTTGTTTCTAGCAGTTGAATAATTACTGCTGTGTGTGCTGGCCTTTTTCTTTTTTTTCTTCGGTTTAGCTTCCGAAACAGAAATAGAAAGAGCGATTAATACTAAATATATGATGTAACGTAGAATCATTATAACAAAAACAGGGCTGCGAATATAGCTGAAAATAGCTAAAGTGCAGCCCTGTTGCAATAAGAAGGAGCGGTTCTGAAAGTATACTAGTGCAGTAACTACTTGAATTTTAAACCTTAGCCGTTAAATTCTAAACTAAAATTAGGCTTCAATTTCGATCGAAGTCAAGTAACGTTCGGCATCTAAAGCGGCCATACAACCTGTACCAGCAGCCGTTACAGCCTGACGGTACACATGGTCTTGGGCATCACCACAAGCAAATACTCCTGGAATATTGGTGCGAGAACTTCCTTTTTCAGTGATGATATAACCGTTTTCGTCCAGATTTATTTGGCCTTTGAAAATATCGGTATTTGGTTTGTGGCCGATGGCTACGAAGAAACCTTGGACTGAGATTTCGGTCAAAGCACCTGTCACCGTATTTTTCAAACGCACTGCTTCTACTTCTGTTTTACCTAAAATTTCGTCAGTGGCTGAATTCCAAATCACTTCGATATTGGGCGTGTTCAATACTCTTTTGACCATGATTTTAGAAGCGCGCATTTCGTCTTTGCGCACGATCATGTATACTTTTTTGCAAAGTTTGGCCAAGTACGAAGCTTCTTCGCAAGCCGTATCGCCAGCTCCCACGATGGCTACATCCAAGTTTTTGTAAAAGAAACCATCACATACAGCACAAGCCGAAACTCCGCTTCCGTTCAGTCTTTGTTCCGACTCTAAACCCAACCATTTGGCAGATGCTCCAGTGGCAATAATGACAGTATCGGCCGTCATGGTATGCGCGCCCTCGTCAATAACGACTGTTTTTGAATGTTCAGAAAGTGTCACTTCTGTCGCCAATCCGTAGCGAATATCGGCTCCGAAACGCTCGGCTTGTTTTTGAAAATCGACCATCATTTGTGGGCCATTGATGCCATCCGGATAGCCTGGATAGTTTTCTACATCATTGGTGATCGTAAGTTGACCGCCTGGTTGGCCACCTTGGTAAAGTACTGGTTTTAGACCTGCTCTTGATGCGTAAATGGCTGCTGTATAGCCTGCTGGGCCTGATCCTATTATAAGACATTGAACGTGTTCGGTTGCCATAGTAATGTATCGATTTTGGTGTTAATGGTATAACTAAATGAGATTGGATTAGGTTCTGAAATTTTCAGTTGCACAAATATAAAATGAAAAGACAAACGACCATCGGATTTGCTAATTCCCCTGCTTTGGAGTCAGCTAGAAGTTTCTTGCTTATCAAACGTTTGCCTGTGTACCGAGAAGGAAGCTAGTGATTGGAGAAGGTTAGAGACTGTTTTTTAGCTCTGCACCTTCCCCTTCAAAAAACTAGCCGTATAGTTGTTCTCTATTTTTACCATTTCCTCTGGCGTGCCAGCAAAACAGATTTGTCCGCCTTTCTCGCCACCCTCGGGGCCTAGGTCGATGATCCAGTCGGCACATTTGATCACTTCCATATTGTGTTCGATGATAATGACCGAGTTGCCTTGTTCGATCAGCGCATTGATGGCGGCCAATAGCTTTTTGATGTCGTGAAAGTGCAAACCTGTAGTCGGTTCATCAAAAATAAACAAGATATTCTCGTGCTTTTCGTTGCCTTTGTTGAGGTACGAAGCCAGTTTTACACGTTGTGCCTCGCCACCCGAAAGCGTGTTGGATGATTGCCCCAAACGGATATAGCCCAAACCAACATCAGCCAAAGGCCTCATTTTTTCGGCTATCGTTTTGTTTTTGGCAAAAAAGACGAGACTATCTTCCACCGTCAGTTCCAATATTTCATAGATGTTCTTTTCGTTGTATTGAACGTCTAATATTTCTTGCTTGAAACGTTTGCCACCACAGCCTTCGCATTTCAAGTAAATATCGGCCATAAATTGCATCTCAATTTTCACTTCGCCTTCGCCCTGACAAATGTCACAACGACCGCCATCCACATTGAACGAAAAATGAGAAGGCTTGTAGCCACGCTGTTTGGCCAAAGGTTGGTCTGCAAAAAGATTTCGGATCGAATCGTAGGCCTTTGTGTAGGTCACAGGATTGGAGCGAGACGATTTTCCAATCGGGTTTTGGTCGATAAACTCGATGTGTTTTACCTTGTCGAGCGAGCCATCCACACGATCCACCTTGCCCGATTCTTCACTTGGAATTCCACCACAAATCTTCGAAACTGTTGGATACAAAATCTTCTTGACCAAAGTCGACTTGCCCGAACCACTCACGCCCGTAATCACACAAAGCGTATTGAGAGGAAAACTCGCATTGACATTATTGAGGTTATTTTCCCTCGCCCCCGTCACATTGATCCAATGCAAAGGCGTGCGTCTGAATTGCGGAACCTCTATTTTCTCTCGACCTTCCAAAAAGTCCAGTGTATGTGAAACGTGTCCGTTCAGCGGAACAAAATTACCTTTTCCATAGCTGCCCTGTGCCACCAAAATACCGCCACCATTGCCTGCCTCAGGGCCAATGTCGATAATCTGATCTGAAGCACGCATTACCTCCTCCTCATGCTCGACTACGATCACCGTATTGCCCAAATCGCGCAAATGAAGCAGCACCTCGACCAGCTGACGCGTATCACGCGGATGCAATCCAATACTTGGTTCATCCAAAATATACATTGAACCTACCAAAGCACTGCCAAGCGAAGTCGCCAGTTTGATCCGTTGAAATTCTCCGCCCGAAAGCGAATTGGTCAATCGGTTCAAGGACAAATAGCCAAGACCTACTTTTTGAAGATAACCTAATCTGTTTTTGATTTCTTCCTGAATACGACCAGCCACTTTTTGTTCGTATTCACTTATCTGCGATGTGCCAAAAAACTTGGAGCAATCGTCCACTGACATCAGCACCAAATCAGTAATCGAATGGTCGCTCACTTTCACATAACCAGCATCTTTTCGCAATCGCGACCCACGGCAATCCGGACAAACCGTACGCCCACGATAACGCGAAAGCATGACACGGTATTGGATTTTAAATGTTTGAGTTTCTAGGTATTTAAAAAACTCAGTCAGTCCAGTGAAATATTTGTTTCCGTCCCACAGCAGTTGCTTTTCTTTCTCCGAAAGGTCGTAATAAGCTCTATGAATGGGAAAATCGAATTTGATTCCGTTTTTGAGTAAAGGATCGAGAAATTCACCCATTTTTTCGCCTTTCCAAGGAGCAATAGCCCCTTCAAAAACCGACAAGTTTTTATTCGGAATCACAAGGTCTTGGTCTATCCCAAGTACTTTTCCAAAACCTTCGCACGTTTTACATGCTCCATATGGGTTATTGAAACTGAACAAGTTAAGGCTTGGTTCCTCAAATTCGATACCGTCCATCTCAAACTTATCCGAAAAAACTCTTCGGTCTTTTCCCAGTACTTCGATGGTGCAATAACCCTGTCCTTCGTAAAGTGCGGTTTGAACCGAATCGGAAAGTCGATAGAGTTTTTCTTCATCCGATTTATCCAATACATTTCGATCTATTAGGATTTCGAGCGTCTTGGCTTTTTTTACTTTCTTTTCTTCAGAAAGTAAATCATCCACAAAACACACTTCACCGTCTACCGACAAACGGGCAAAACCTTTTTGTAATAACGTATTTAAAGGCCCTGCAACAGGCTGTTTGGTATCAAGATCGTATTTGCAAAGCACATGCAATTTGTCCCCATCCTCGAACGATTGGATATATTCCATCACATCCTGCACCGTTTCTTTCTTCACCAATTTGCCCGAAACAGGCGAAAACGTTTGTCCGATACGTGCAAAAAGCAGTTTCATGTAGTCGTAAATCTCCGTAGTAGTTCCCACGGTCGATCTTGGATTTCGGCTCGTCACCCGCTGTTCGATCGCAATCGCAGGCGCAACCCCTCTGATATAATCGGCTTCGGGTTTTTCCATCCGCGCCAAAAACTGACGCGCATACGAACTCAAACTTTCTACATATTGTCTTTGGCCTTCGGCAAAAAGAGTATCAAAAGCGAGCGAAGATTT
Source organism: Cytophagales bacterium (assembly GCA_043769845.1). Lineage (GTDB taxonomy): Bacteria > Bacteroidota > Bacteroidia > Cytophagales > UBA9547 > UBA9547. The sequence continues at coordinate 7,943 of JAYVIX010000090.1, read as the reverse complement.
CCCCGACCCCGACAAACCTGTGATTACCACCAGTTTGTTGCGAGGTATTGCGACACTAAGGCTCTTAAGATTATTTACTCTTGCCCCTTTGATGATGATATATTCTTTGGGACTAAGTGCTTCGAAATTTTCAACAGGAATAAAATCTGTCTGAGAAGACATGTGCAAATGGTTTAAGAATGCAATTTAAACCAGAAAAAGGAAGAATGGGTTTGTAAAAGAAAAGAAAAACTAACTAGGTATATAAACCAACTTTTTTCCTTCTTCAAAAAATGGTTCGCTAAAATAATCAGTCAGCCGTACGATATCGAAATTCTTATTGACAACTGAAAGTTCTTCGGTCAAGTCGCCACCTTTAATAAAAAGAAAACCGTTGGGGATTTTATTCTGATTGGTTTTGCTGATATTTTTCTTATTCCATTCGATCAGCTCGGCTGCTGGCGCAACGGCTCTGCTTGTTACAAAATCATATTTTTCGCTCAACATTTCGCAACGAATGCATTCTGCTTTTACATTTTTCAAGCCAAGTCTTATCGCCACATCAGCCACAACGCCAATTTTCTTGGCAATAGAATCGACTAAATGAAAATTGACTTCTGGGAAAAAAATAGCCAAAGGAATGCCAGGAAAACCGCCACCTGTACCAATATCTAACACCGAAGTGCCTGGGTTGAATTGAATGTATTTAGCAATAGAAAGAGAATGAAGGAAATGTTTCTCATAAAAAGAATCAATGTCTTTACGAGAAATTAGGTTGATTTTCTCATTCCATTCCTTGTACAATTCAAAGGATTGCAACACTTTTTCCTTTCTTTCGTCTTGCAAAAGTTCAGGAAAATAATGGAATATGATGTCGGATGGAGAGTTGATAGTCAAGAATTAATCGTGAAAATTAGTAGCTAGTTGCTAGTAATTAGTTGTTAGGAAATCTAATAAACTGACGACTAATAACTAACAACTAAATAATGTCTCTTTTTCCTTTTACAAGGTCGTAAAGCAATTCGCGTGCACGGTGAAGTTGTGCTTTTACGGTGCCGAGTGGCGCATCTATTTCTCCAGCGATTTCCTCGTATGAGAGTTCATCAAAATAACGAAGTCTTACCAAAACTTGGTATTTCATTGGAAGTTTTGTGACAATAGCGCGTACTAGGGCTATTTTCTGATCTCTAATCGCAGCTTCTTGTGGGTTGAGGTCTTTGTCTTTGATCTCCATCCTCACATCATCACCACCATCGTCTTGGAAAGTAGTATCTATACTAGTGGTACTCAGCTTTTTCTTACGAATAAAGTCGATGCAATTATTGGTTGCAATTCTAAACAACCAAGTACTGAAAGTATAATCAGGATTGAATTTGGGTAAATTTTTAAAAGCTTTAGAAAATGCTTCGATCGTCAAATCTTCTGCATCTTCTTGGTTGCGCACCATTTTCAATACCAAATGATACACAGGTCTTCTGTATCGTTTTAGTAATTCCGCATATGCCTTTTGGTCTTCGTTTTTGGCTCTTTCCACCAATGCAAAGTCCTTTTTGGCCTTATCTGAAAATTCTTTTTCTACTTCCATTTGATTTTTCTCGCCACCAGACCCCAAAGTCCGAAGGTAATGACTACTAAACTGTAAATGAGTTCAAACATTGGTACTAAGTACCATTCTACCTTGGTAGCCAGTTTGTTAAATAACTTTGTGGCTAATATCCAAAAAAAGAGGAGTCTGAACAAAAATAGGACTGACGAATATAGGCGGAATTCCTGAGAAAACAGCATCACGAAAAACAAAATGTAACTCAGGATATGTGCCGAATGGAATAAGCCAAGTAATATTTTCGACTTTATTGTATAAAATTTTCCTACTGAATAATGTCTTTCTTTTTGTCGAAACCAATCTTGAAAATTGGTCTTTGGCTGCGAAATCACATACGAATCCACATCTAGCGACACAATGGTATTTTGCGAGTTAGCAATCTTCTGCAAAAACAAATCGTCATCTCCACCTTTCACTTTGTTATGCGGATGAAATCCTTTTGTTTCTAAAAATAAGTGCTTTCTGTAGGCCCAATTTCGACCTACGCTCATGTAAGGAAGTTGTGCAATTGCAAAACTTAGGTAGTTGATGGCTGTTATTCCAGTTTCGAACTGAATAATGCGGTTTAAAAACGTATTCTGAAACTCGTATGGTGATACCCCAATCACAATTTCCGATTTGTCAATAAATGGCCGTGTCATCACCGATGCCCATCGGCCAGTTGCGGGAATACAATCAGCATCTGTAAACAACAATTGGTCGTATTTGGCGGCTTTGATGGCGAGAGTGAGGGCAAATTTTTTGGCACTAGAAGTCTCTGGCGTATCGTCTACTCGCAGAAATTTGAGTCGAGGTTCGGTTTTTGATAATGCTAAAAATGTTTCATACGTTTCGTCATATGATCGATCGTCTACCAATACTACTTCCAGAGCGGGATGTTCTTGAGAAAGTAGAATGGGAATTAATTTTTGAAGGTTTTCAAACTCGTTGTTTGCCACCACAATGATACTTACAGGTATTTTGTAGCCCGTATTTTCTTTCAGTTTGTAATTGAAAATGCGTAAATGGAAATACAGGTGGTAAAAAAGTAATACCGAGATACTGAGACAAAAAAGAATAAATAGGATCAGGAATTCCACCAAGTAATAACTATAAGTAATTCAGAAAAGACATGTAATGATACAAAAAAAGTGGAGACGCATTTGTGTGCATCTCCACTTTTAGTTTTGCAAAGAGGTTTTATTTCGTTTCGATGCTAAGTAATTCTACATCGAAAATCAATGTTTGGCTTGGGCCAATGCTCGGTGGGCCAAATTCGCCATAAGCCAAGTCTGACGGAATAAATAGTTTCCATTTCGAGCCAACTGGCATCAATTGAAGGGCTTCTGTCCAACCTTTGATTACTTGGTTCACTCCAAATGTAACTGGTTCGCCACGGTCTACAGAGCTATCAAATACTTTTCCATCAAGCAACATACCATGATAATGCGTTTTTACCTGATCGGTCGGGCCTGGTTTTGCGCCAGTTCCTTCTTTGATGATTTGGTATTGCAAACCACTTGCAAGTGTCACAATTCCAGCTTGTTTCTTGTTTTCTTCCAAGAATTTCTGACCAGCTACTTTGTTTATTTCTCCGTCTTTACTTTTCTCAGCATTGGCTTTTGCTTGCATTTCTTGTTGGAAATTTTGAAGAATGCCTTGCATAGTCGCTTCATCCAAAGTAAGTGCTTGATTATTCAATACATCTTTGATCGCTCTGGCAAACGTACCAGAATTGATCGCAATGTTTTGTTGCTTCAAATTGCTAGCCATCGCAAAACCAATTGAATAACTCAAGCTGTCTTTTTTGTTCAACAATTTAAGTTTTACTGGTGCTGCTGCAGCAGTTTTAGCACCAGTTGTTTTTTTTACTGGAGCTTTAGTTTGTGCCATCACGGATGAAATGGCCAAAGCAGGAACGATAATTAAAAATAAACGCTTCATTATTTTTTAGGTTTTATCACTTTTACTAATTCAACATCAAATGTAAGTACAGAATTGGCACCAAAACGAGGAGTCGATTGCTCGCCATAAGCCAAAGTCGAAGGAATGATTAAAGTCGCTTTTTCGCCTTGTTTCATTTTGGCAATACCATCTTGCCAGCCTTGAATAATTGGAGTAACGCCCAATACGAAATCAAAACTTGCGCCCATTCCGCCATCTTCTTTGCGAGATGAATCGAACACTTTGCCATCAAGCGTGCGACCTGTGTACTGTACTTTTACCGAATCGCCTACCTCTGGCTGAATTCCTTTGCTCGGTTTTGTGGTCTGGATATAAACGCCTTTTTCGGTTTTGGTTGGCTTCAACCCTTTTTCAGAAATATATTTAGCGATCAATTCTTCATCGATCACGATTTGTTTAGTCGCTTTTTCTGCTTTCTCTTTTTCCATTCTAGTTTGGAAAGCGCCTTTCGATTCTTTCTTCAATATTTTGACAGTGAATGTCAAGAATGAACCCGAATCAATAAAAATTGGACGAACTGCGCCAAATTCTTTTCTGAAAATAGAATCGGCCGCGATCAAGAATTGTGCGCTATCGCCTTCGGTCAACATCGAAACAGCTTCTTCGAAAGAACCTTTAAACTGAGACACTGGCACTTCCATCGTGATTGGTTGTGGCATCGCAAATGAGTTAAAAAGAACTGAGTCTTTCGATGTAGCATATTTCACATGCATTTGTACGACATCGCCTACTTTAATAGAATCTCCTTCCTCATTTTTCAGGAATTTGTATTGTAGTCCGCTTTCCGCTGTTTCGAATCCGTTTTGATTACATGAAGGCAAAAATGAAATTGCTGCTAATGCAGACACGAGTAATAAATTGTTTTTGAACATTAGAATTAAGCTATGGAGGTGTGTTTAAGGATTTCGAGGAATTTATTTTCTGTTTCTACTAAGTTTAAATTGGATTTTCCACCCGCTGCGTTTTTATGTCCACCGCCTTCAAAATATTTCCTAGCAAATTCGTTTGCCGAAAAATCTCCTCTTGAGCGAAATGAAAGTTTCACCGCATCAGGCCGTTCTATCATGAGGGCTGCAAAATTAATACCTTCAATCGAAAGCGCATAATTTACCAGACCTTCGGTGTCGCCTGTTTGCGAATTGAATTGTATTAAATCATCAGAAGAGATGCAAAAATAAGCTGTTTTTTTAGAACGAAGAACGCGCATTTTTTCAGATAACGAAAACCCAATAAATTTCAAACGGTCTTCGGAATTGTTATCGTATATCAGATTATGAATTTTGTGATTATCGACCCCAATTCTGATCAGATCGGCAATAATCAAATGGACTTTTGCCGTGGTGCACGGAAAACGAAACGAACCAGTATCGGTCATGATGCCAGCATAAATGCATTCGGCAATTGCAACATCAATCATTTCGGCATCACCCATGTTCTGGATGAATTCGTAAACTAATTCGGTAGTGGCAGCTGCTTTGGTGTCCCAGATTTCGTATTGGGCAAAGTGCTCAGGTTCAAGGTGATGATCAATTAATATTTTTATACCTGTAGCCGAATTTAAGAGTTCCTTGAGATCTTGCACTCTTTCGATGGCCGAAAAGTCGAGACAGAATACAAGATCCGCATTTTGAAATGCCAAAACTGCATTCTTTTTAGATCGCTCTTTTTCTGGCTCGTATACTAATACTTTGTCATTGCCCACCATCCAGCTCAGAAACCAAGGATAATCGGACGGTGTGACCACCAAAACCTCATGTCCCTTTTTGGACAAGTAGTTATACATCGCCAATGACGAGCCAAGTGCATCAGCATCTGGTTTGTGATGGGTAGTAATTACTACCTTTTTGGGGCTAGACAGTAACTGTTTTAGCGCTAGTTCTTCTTGCTTATTCACTTGAAAATCAGTGTACAGTGTGGGCTATAAGATCAAGCAAGTTGAGAAACAGTTATTTTTTTCTCCAACAAATAATAGCTTCCGAATAACACTAAACTGAAAAACAAATTGCCCGACAAGGTATTTCCAAAGAAAGGCAATGCCGCAGTATAGCAAAGTACAAGTCCGTCCAAAGTTTTGGCATACATACCAGAACCGATCCAAACACCAAAATTGGAAAGAATAAAGAACAATATCGCTCCCAATGCTGATGCACCTACAATACCAGACACTTTTTTGTTGCTCGCCAGAAACCATCCAGAAAAGCTATTGGCCAAGATTCCAAGATAAATCCAAACAAAACCTTCACTAAACCAAGCGAATGAAGGATTGTAACTGGCATATACAATATTGTTGAGAAATAAATCGCTCAACCACATGGCGATTAATGGCACAATGGCCGAAACCCTTTTATTCGAAATGGAAACTGCTCCAAAAATAGCGAGCGCACCAACTGCGGTGAAATTATTGGGATGTGGAATAAGGCGTGAAAAAGCGGCTAATATCACTAATAATAGAATGATCGAGTTGTTGATCCAGTTTTTGTTCATTTTCCAAAGACTATTTTGTGCAAATTTAGTGACTTCGTGGTAGATACCAAGTAAATTTGTGTCAGAAACGAGCTACTTAAATAAATAGAATAAATAGTTTCAATGCAAAATATTATTCTATTTTTGCGGAAATTTTTTTAGGCAACTAAATAGTAAAGGAGGAGGTAATTATGTATTGGACACTAGAGTTAGCATCGTACTTGGAAGACGCGCCTTGGCCAGCCACAAAGGACGAATTGATAGATTTCGCCAATCGTTCGGGTGCACCAAGCGAGGTAGCAGAAAACCTAGATGAATTGGAAGATGATGGTCAGCCTTACGAAAGCATCGAAGAAATATGGCCAGATTATCCTTCAAAGGAGGATTTTCTATTCAACGAGGACGAATATTAGTAGGTAGTATTTTCCTTAGACAGAAGGGTGGAATTGATTTTTTCAGTTCCGCCCTTTTTTATTTTTCATCAAACAATTCAGGACAAGGCAATCGTTTCATCGGCTTGCGAGCTTTTTTGAAGGGAGTGAAATAATAAATTACATTTATTTCATGAGAACCTCCAGTACGTGCTGGTGCTAGTTTCGAAGCTACGATATCGTAACTGTACGAAAACTGGGCTTGCTTGAATTTTGCTCCTATCATCATGGATAGGCTTTCGTTGTTTTGCAATCGGGTATTGTATTGTTTCAAAAAGGGTATTCCTCTGTACCAAACCCCAATCATTGCTGGATAGTATATTCCAAATATACCAAGATCGAATTGGTCGGATTTTCCCTGCATTTTGTAATGCGCAGTTGGCGTGATGCTTTTCTCATTTAATGTTTTACTCGGCTCTTGTATGTAGTATTTGTAGCCTGATATAAATGTGTGCTTGATTGGCCATCGGGTGGTATTCCCTACAAAAGAAGTAGTGGGACGATTGAGGTGATGTGCTGAATAGCCGCCCCAAATGCGATTGCCATACACTACTATTCCTGAAGAAAAATCACCGTTTGTTGTTTTGGTGCTGATTTGCTCTAGGTCGACCTGTGTATTGCCTACATTGCCTTGATTGTCTATTTGGTCTGGGAAAATCAGCTTAGTATAGTCAAGACTTCTATTAACTAAAGTTCCTTGCAGCCCAAATCTGACCACGATATTTTGTTTTAGGACTACTTCATAGGCATATTGTGCGGCAATTTCATAGCTATTCAAGATCGTTTGGCCTTGTTGGTCGTACAAAAAATAAAGCCCAAAACCTGAGTTAAGTTTTTCAGAATAATGATCTCCACCTGCCATGCTAGATATATAATTGGCGTCCAATTGGTGCCATTGAGTACGATGATGAAGCATCGCTCTCGTTTTTCTGGTTGCACCTGCCAATGCAGGGTTTAGGTGCAAAGAGTTATTATAAGTTTGAGAAAATTGAATGTCTTGTCCACTTAAATTGCCAAAGTTCATGCACAGCAGAAAACTCAATGCTCCATACAGCGTATTGAAAAAGTGTCGTTTTTGACTTATTTTTAGAAAAAATTGCAAGAAAGTAAGTAGGATATCGTGTGCAATTATACGCTTTTAAAGCTAATTTTGATGGTAAGAATTTCAATTTTATAAAAAGAGAGTTGTTTTGAAATACCTCGGAAGAAGTATCGTGTTCGTAATCAGTATTTTATTGGGTCAGTACCATGTTTTGTTGGCGCAGTCTTTTTCGGGCTGTGCTCCTTCGACACCTACTTTTGATGTTGACCTAAGGAACAATCCAGACAGTTTATGGCTTAGTCCAAGAGTAGTGCGCAGCGGCCTTTGCTGTGGTTATGACCCTAATGCAAAACCGCCAATAAGATGTGTCCAATTTCGGTTGACCTTAGATGACGATGCCGTGGGTATCATTTTCAATATTGCCAGTGGTGCTATTCCGCCAGGAGCTTTAGGTTACTCAATCGACTGTGGCCCTTTGAAA
>JAYVIX010000089.1:0-12669 GCA_043769845.1 Cytophagales bacterium | reverse complement strand
TCAGCCTATTCACTCAATATGCTGGGAGGTAGCTCGTTATATTGGAAAATCAAGCATAATATCAATCATCATACCTTTACCAATATCGAAGGAATGGATACCGATATTGAAGTGAGGCCGTTTATGCGCTTGCACGAAAATCAGGAGCGTTTGTCGTTTCATCGTTTTCAACACTATTATTGGTTGTTTTTATACGGTTTTACTTATTTCGTCTGGATTTTTGTGGACGATTTTCAAAAATACTTTACAGGAAATGTGGCTCCAGGAAATGAGGGCAAAAAACTGCCTTTCAAAGAGCATGTGATATTTTGGGTCACTAAAATTTTGTATGCGGGCGTTTATCTTATCATTCCGATTCTTTTTGTCGGTTTTTGGAAAGCTATTTTAGGTTTTGTAGTAGTGGCTTTCGTGTGTGGTTTATGCATTAGTATTGTATTTCAAATGGCTCATATCGTGGAAGATACCGCATTTCCTAGGCCAGAAGAAGGCTCGCATAAAATAGAAAAAGAATGGGCGATTCATCAAATCGAAACTACTGCCAATTTTGAAACTAAAAATTATGTGCTTTCGTGGTTGCTTGGCGGACTCAATTTTCAGGTCGAACACCATTTGTTTCCTCGTATTAGTCATGTGCATTATCCAGCGATCAATGTGTTGGTAAAGCAAACCTGTGCCGAATTCAATGTGCCGTACCTCGAATCGGCCACTTTTTACAGCGCCATCTGTTCGCACGTAGCGCATATAAAACGATTGGGTCAAAAGGATTGAAATTCTATAAGAATCGGTATCTTGACAGACCAATTTTAAATCTGTCGTTTTGATTCTTTCGAAGTTACGTACTTTTTTTACGCTCATTTTCGTTCAGCCTTTCAGGTGGTTCTTTTCCCTTTCGCTAAAAAAGAAGCTTTTTACTGCGTTTTTAGCCGTTTTAGGACTCTTTTTTTGCCTCATTCTAGGACTCTATCTTTTTTATTCCTCGGTTGCGAATGGTGTTTGGGGCAAGATTCCGAACGATGCTGAATTGCAAGCCCTCAAAAATTATCAAGCATCAGAAGTCTATTCTTCGGATGGCGTTTTGCTCGGACGTTATTTTGTAGAAAACCGTTCGGAAGCCAAATTAGACGAAATCCCCAAGCATTTTCTACAAGCACTGATTGCCACTGAGGACTCTCGTTTTTACGAACATTCGGGAGTGGACGCACGCAGTTTGATGCGTGTGTTGTTCAAGTCGGTCATTTTGGGCAAAAACAAAGGTGGCGGTAGCACACTCAGCCAGCAATTGGCCAAGAATATTTTTGGTCGAAAGAAATATGGGTGGCTTTCAATGCCCATCAATAAAATCCGAGAGGGAATCATTGCCAACAAACTTGAAAGTCTTTATTCGAAAGAAGAAATTCTGATGCTTTATCTGAATACTGTTTCGTTTGGCGAAGATACCTATGGGTTGAAAACGGCCAGTCAGCGTTTTTTTAGCGTAGATCCGATCGACTTGGATATTCCGCAATCGGCCATTTTGGTAGGCATGCTCAAAGCGCCTTCCAATTACAACCCCAGAACAAATCCTGACAAATCGAAAGAAAGACGAAATGTGGTTTTAGCTCAAATGCTGAAAGAAAAATATATAAATAGTAATTCATATAATAAATTCGAACAATTGCCCATCGTTCTGAAATACAAAAGGATAGATGCGCACAACGGTTTGGCTGGGCATTTCAGGCAAAGGCTTCAAGGCGAATTGGAAACGCTTTTGAAAGACCTGAAAAAGCCTGACGGTAGTGAGTATGATTTGATGACCGATGGACTCAAAATCACCACCACGCTTCATTATAAACTGCAATCAATGGCCGAACAAGCCACCATTTCGCATCTGAAAACGATGCAGAAATCAATGAATCAACAAATAAAGGCCGAAGGATTTTTCAGGAAACACAAAGATTTATTGACGAGCGAATTGAAACGCACCTCGGTTTATAAGGCGCTGGAAAAGAAAGGTTTGTCGGATCAAGAAATCATGAAAGAACTTCAAATCAAAAAGAAGCGAATGCTTTATGTACAAGGTGGCGAAGTTGAAAAAATGTGTTCAGTAGTCGATTCGGTCAGTGAAGCGATCGCTACTTTGCAAGCTGGTTTTCTGGCACTTGACCCCGTTTCTGGCGCTATATTGGCTTGGGTGGGCAGTCCGAATTATCAGTATTTCCAGTTCGACCATGTGACATCCAAACGTCAAGCTGGTTCGATTTTTAAACCAATCGTCTACACACAAGCCATGTTGGACGGAAAGCAGCCTTGCGATTTGGTTTCCAACCAGAAAGTGACCTATGCGCAATACGAAAATTGGTCGCCTCGAAATGCGAATGATAGTTACGAAGGACGTTATTCGCTCAAAGGCGCACTCACGCATTCGGTCAATACCATCAGTGTGAAATTGTGTATGGAATCGGGCATTCGGAAGGTGATATCGCTGGCGCAAAAAATGGGCATCACGTCTGAACTTCCCCCGAAACCTTCGATTGCGCTCGGTACGGCCGATGTTAGTTTATTGGAAATGTGTCGTTTGTACAGTGTTTTTGCCAGTGGCGGATCTTTGCCCAAACTTCAATCCATCGTTTCGGTAACCGACAAAAGTGGCCGTATTCTTTACCAAAAGAAAACCGAAATTCAAGTAATTATCAGCAAAGAAATGTCTACAAACATGACCAGTATGTTGGCCAGCGTGGTCGATAGCGGCACTGCATTTCGATTGAAATATACCTATGGTTGTCGTGGAAATATAGCGGGCAAAACAGGCACTACTCAAGACCATCGCGATGCTTGGTTTATCGGATATACGCCCACTATTTTGGCTGGCGTTTGGGTGGGAGCCGACCATCCCGAAGTGCATTTCAACGACATGGAACTAGGAGAGGGGGCAAGACTCGCAATGCCTATTTGGGCGAAATTTTATCAGAAAATACAAGCTGCAAATGTTTATAAAACGAATACGCCTATTTCGTTTCCTGATAAAGCATTGAACGATTGTGACTTGTATGTAAAGGATAATTTCTTTCAAAAGCTTTTTGGACGAAAAAACAAGACGAACAAAAAAACTGGTTTGGAAGAAAACGAAGAGCTGGAGTCTGGAAAGAAGAAAAAGAAAAGATGGTGGCGGAAAGATTAGAGAATCAAAAGACTGAAAAACGCCCTAAATTTGTACGATCAAATCAGCAATAAACAACGTTCTATAAGATGATCATTGCCAACCCTATTTACGATTCGGTATTCAAGTATCTGCTGGACGATAACGAGGCGGCTAAAATTCTTATTTCTAATATTTTAGACATTCACATTAATAGTCTTCATCTGGAACCTACCGAAACATCGGTTCCTGTAGGTTCGCATGATTTTTCGGTTTTTCGGATTGATTTTAAGGCCACCATCTCCTTGGCCGACAACGAACAACAAGTGGTGTTGATCGAACTTCAAAAAGTAAAATTAGAATCCGACATTATCCGTTTTCGCAAATACCTTGGTTTTCAATACATGGATTCCAAGATTTCGTATCCAAATGATCCTACAAAAGGCATTCCTCTTTACACGATTTACTTTTTAGGACATACCTTGAAATATGCGCTTCATTCGCCCATCATCAATGTCACTCGCGATTGTATTGATATTTATACCAAAGAGAAACTGCCTCATAAAGAAGAGTTTATCGAATGTTTGACGCATAGCAGTACTATTATTCAAATCCCATTATTCAAAACATATAGACGCAATAAATTGGAAAAATTGATGTCGATTTTTGAAGCAAGTACACGTCATGAAATCAATGTAGTAGAAGAAAACGATCAAGAATATCAGCTGATTACAAGGCGATTGGTTGCTGCCAATTCCGACACAAAAGTGCGTCAGCAAATGGATGTTGAAGACGAAATTATCCTAGAACTTGCCAATAAAGACCTCGCGTTGGCCGAATCTCAGAAACGAGAAGAGGTCGCAAATAATCAAAAAGAGGAAGAACGAAAGTTGAAAGAAGAGGCAAATAGTTTAGTCGCAAGCCTACAAGCCAAACAGCGTAATACGATTTTGAGATTGCGTTCAAAAGGATTTTCTGAAGCTGAAATAGCCGAAGATTTAGGGATCTCTTTGGAAGAAATAGAAGTTATTTTAAAATAAAACGTCCTAATTTTTATCACAAATCATGAAAATCAAACTGTACGGAATACTGCTATTATTATGTGTCATCGCTTGTCAATCGAAAGTAGAAAAAGACGGTGAAACGGCTCCTTCTGATTCGCTCCAGACTGATTCGATGTCGGTCAGTAGCGAAGAGGTCAATTTTGCAACCGTCTTTCTTGGCGAGAAATATCAGTATGAGATTTTGCCTGTCGATAAAAACATCTTCCTGAATACCAAAGACTTTCCAATTACAGAAGCCGACCGAATCAAAGAAATGAACTGCGAAGATCCAGCCGAGGATTGTGAAAAAAAGATCGAAAAAGCCACGATCGAACCATTTGCCAAATTGGTAACGCGCCAAGGCGATTCGCTTATTCTGAAATGCGGCACAAACGATAGCCGATCTGTTTCATTCGTTTCGGAATCTTCGGACGAGGGCGATTTTTCGACTTATTCCTTCGTTCACAAATACACCAATCCCGATGTTTATTTGGTAGCAGGTACATACTGGGAAAGTTTTGATTACAAAATCGTGAATCGCAAAACCTGTAAAGTGATGAACGTGATTGGAATTCCCGTTTTTTCACCAGATCGTAAAAAAGCAATCGTGACCAACGAAGACCTTGTGGCCGGTTTCACATTCAATGGACTCGAAGTGCTCACTTTTCAGGATACCGCAATCGTGAAAGATGCAAGCCAAAAACTGAACAATTGGGCGATCGAGAAAGCATCTTGGATTTCGAACCAGGAAGTGAAAGTAACGCAAGTCACCGCTAATTATTCTTCAGAAGAAAAGGATAAAGAATTAGTAAAACGTTACGCGATTTTTAAAATCAAATAAACATTAAATGTCTTTTTCGTGTATAATTACAAAAAAGACATTTAATGAATTTTTTAGCACACCTATTCTTAGCTGGAGATGACGAAGGACTCGTTATCGGGAATTTTATTGCGGATGCAATCCGAGGAAAAGAAACTCAAAATTATCCTGAAAATATTCAAAAAGGAATCATTCTTCATCGCCAAATCGACCAGTATACGGATACACATCCCGTAGTTCGCAACAATGTGATGCGTTTGCGAAAAAGTTCAGCAAAATATGCTCCAGTTGTTTCAGACGTTATTTTTGATCATTTCTTGGCTGCTAGATGGTCGGATTATAGCAGCATCCCTTTGGTAGAATATGCCGAAGAGCGCTATGATTTTTTGCATCAGAGAAAAGAATTGATGCCCGAAAAAATGCAAGTCTTGCTGAAATACATGACCAAACAAAACTGGCTAGTCAATTATGGCTCGTTGAATGGAATTGCAAAAACATTGCGCGACATGCAAAAACGAGTAAATTTTGCCAATACAATGGCTTCCTCGATCAAAGATTTAAAAGCCGAATACAGTGATTTCGAATCTGATTTCCAACTTTTTTTTCCTGATATTCAGAATTTTGTAAAAGAAGAGATAAAAAAACTAGAAGCACGCTGATGATACCGATTTTAGGGATTTTCCTTTGATATGAATCCTTCTAATCAGCGTTCCAACTTGTCTTATTTTCGGAGATCCATTATTTTAAATTGCTGAATCCTATAAATATCCAAGCCCCCATTTCCATTGGCACGATTGGAGGTCAGATAAAACGTCTTTTTTGTTTTGTCGCAACGCAATGCCATGTCGTCTCCTTTTGAATTAATGGGCAAGGAGGCGTTTTGTGCTTTTGTCCATTTATCCCTTTTCAAAGTAGAAGAATAAACATCGTAGCCTCCAAAACCAGCATGTCCATTGGAACTAAAAAGCAACATGCCTTGACCTAAATAAAAAGGAAACAGCTCATTATCAGGCGTATTTACTTCTGAACCCAAATTGATCGGAGACGACCATTTCGATCCTGTTTTTCGACACAAATAAAGATCCATTCCTCCAAATCCGCCAGGCATGTCTGAAACAAAGAAAAACATGCTACCATCAGGTGATAAATTGGGGTGCCCAAACGCACTACTGTCATCGTCAAAACCAAATTTCAAAGGATTAGATAAACCCATTTCTGTTTTCTTCGAACGATAAATAACTGTCCTAGTCAAAACAGGATCATTCTTGCGAGGTTCAATTTTGGAAAAGAATACTTCCTCTTCGTCAGAATCGGTCGAAGTGAAACCATCGCCAGTGGTAGAATAGATAGTGGGCTTTTCGTGCAAAGTTTCAGCCCACCGATACATTCTGAAAGGATATTGATCGTTGTTCATTAAACGTTTGTCTGATTTTGTGCCTTTCCGTGCCGATAAAAAATAAAGCGTGTCATTATTCACTTCGTTCAGCACATCGTCATATTCAGAATTGACTTGTCGAACGTTTTCGAGATAAACCTCTGTCAATCTGTCAATTGCTTGTTTAGCCGTATCACAGAAATACATATTCTCATAAGAAAAACGATCTGTAGTATCGGCATGATAACAAGATGCATAAATACGTTTTGCCTTGTCGTATTCGCCAGCCTTTTGAAGTGTTCTGGCAAAATTGCGCAGGTCGACCAAATCTGTTTTGCACGTTTGAATGATGTCTTTGTAGAGCAATTCGGCTTCGTCTAGCGCATTCAAAGCGGTATAACATTTTGCCAATTGTTTTTTACACCGGCATTTCTCAACTGTATCTGTTGTTAACTCTGTGGCTTTTTTATAAAAACCAATTGCCTGAAAATAAGCTCCTTTTGAAAAAAGGGTATCGCCTTTGCTTGCTTCTGTATATCCTTGCGACTGCGCTACAAAGGGCAAAATCATCAAAAAAATGAACCCTAAGAAAATCTTGTTTTTCATTTTGAAACAGATTAAAAATAGATAGGCGAACGATATTGTTGCAAATCCTTCAATGATTCGTTCTTGTTTTCGCTCCTTTTACCCAAATAAATAGAGAGAAATATTTCATGCGAAAAATTACCTCCAAAATTATTTGCTGGTTTCAAAAAGGAATAACCAAGCATCATTTGATACGATTTTTTGTTGGGCGGAAAAAACAGTGCAGCATTCACTCCCCACGATTGCGCCAAACCATATTGAAAACCCAGCATAAAATAATCATTCAAAAGCTTACCTGAAACAGTAGCTTCATTCCCTATTTTTGGAATATGTTGCGCATAAATAGCTGGCTGAATTTTTAGGTTATTCGCAAGTTTAAATGTATAGGATGTGAAAAGTGAATAATGCTGATATTCAATCAGATACACATATTGATTTGATAGAGAATTGATTGCTTTTGAAATATTTTGTACTGAGATTGAAGCAAATAATTTCTCTGATTTGTATAGCGCTCCTGCATTGAAATTCATCGCCCAACGGTTCTTATTGTTACTAGGAATCAATGCATCTTCCTGATTTCGAATGTTCAGATTGTCAGTGTTGATGCGATAATTGTGCACGATAGGCGCTAATCCCATTTGCCAGAACCCTTTATCTGTTTTCAGCCGATAAGCGACATTCATCCTGATCGAATTTTGCGTTTCGAGCAACGATTGATACGATTCAAACATAATGCCAAGCCCTAACTTTTTTTGAGGAACAGACGTTTCGGCTTGTGCTATTGTATATCTGATATTTTGAGATGAACGATTGCTTACAAAAAATGTCGTTTTCTCTTGTGATCCTACCATTGCAGGATTAAAACATAATCGGTCGATATTGGCCATCGAAACGTCAAATACTTGCTGTGCCGAAACAATATTCGCTATTACTAAAATGAAACTGATCGCTAAAAATCGTGTTCTCATCTTTCCAACAAAAGTTCGCCCGTCAATGGTTTATCTCCCTCTTTTAGCTTGAGATGATAAGTGTAAATTCCTTTACTTTCATTGCCTCCATCCCAATCGTTCTTGTAAGTCGGACTATGGAAAACCATTTTGCCCGATTTGCTAAAAATCCTCAATTCGGCATTCGGGAAATCGTCCAAATTCTCGATATAAAAGGTGTCGTTTTGGCCATCACCATTTGGACTCAGGAAATTATAGATGGCAAATTCTTTGGGTTCTGGAAAGGGAATATCTTTGCATGCTTCATTCTTTGTGACGCAAGGTGCAATTACCAAGCGCACTTCCGAACCTTCCTTCAATACTATTTCATCCGAAAGCACGATGCTTTTGCCAGCTAATACATTCAATGTGTCTAAGGCATTGATCGTCATTGGTTTGAATGCCACTTCTTCTGCAGACGAAATAGTGCCTGTCGCCTTTCCTATTTTCAAACTAGGCACGCAGACTGTCGTTATTTCTAATTCATCTATCAATAACGTATTGTTTTCACTTTTGAAAACCAGATCTAATGTTTCAAAATCTTTAGGCAATCTGATTCCGTGTGAATAAAGTTGTACCCAACCTGCGGCACTACTTTCAGAAAGTGAACGTGTTATTTTAAATGTACTTTCTGCATTTCTAAAAACAAGCTCTAAGTGAGCAGTACTCGTTTGGTGTGTTTTTACTTGTAAACGAATGTTATACACCACACAATGCTCAAACGATTGCCGAAGCCTAATACCTTCTTGGTGAGCAAGCAAAGCTGCATTTGTACCTTTCGAAGTAAAAAAATCTGGATTCCCTTGCGCTTTGTCCCAAGACGCAACACATTGTTTGGCAAAAGCATCCGCCACTACCGAATCGCCCGCTGCTGGCTGACAAGTACTCCCAAAGGTAAAAACTTGAGCATAAGAATGATGCGTAGAAAGCACACTGAAAACACAGATTAAACTGATTAAAAAGGATCTTAGTGATTTATCGAATACCCTCACTATTAATTGTTAATTATAAATTCTTAATTACTTATTAAAGAGTTCTTCTTCTTCCAAATCATTCAACAACTTGCGGTTGTTTCCGTCTTTTTCTAGCGGAGCTACTGGAATTGGCTCTTTTGGCGTTTCCTTTTTATCTACCACTTGTTTGTCGCTTTTTTCAACTTCCTTTTGCGAACTTATTTCTTCGATCACTTGGCGGATGTATTCCTTTTCTTCGCTTTTGAGACCTTCCTCTTTTTTATTGAACTGTTTTTTGGTTTCTGTCTGAATCGTTTTGTGGTCCTTTTGCTGAAACTCTTCCAAGTTTTGTTGTTTCAATGGCAAACGTTGGTTGTTTTTGATGGCCAGAAAAGTAACTGCCGCTACGGCCATCATGGCCAAAGACGACACAATGACCATTGTGAGACTGGCCGCCACTTTCATACCAAAGACATTGAAATGCAAGTAGATCGTTTTCGGACGTTTACCTTCCAGCATGTCCAAACGATCGAAAAGTTGCTCTTTTAGATCAAAATCAGGTGCTTCCTCCAAGTCGTTCAATTTGCCTTTGAAGAAACGACCTATATCGTCTTTTTCATCCATTTGTGGCATCGCTATTCGTTTTATTAAGCTGTTCGTAGATCTTCCTCAAATCTTGCTTGGCCTTGGCAAGTTGCCCACGCGATGCGCTATCTGTGATGTTCAGCATCTCGGCAATCTCGCTATGGCTATAACCCTCTATTTCATACAAGTTGAAGATCACTTTTTTCTGAAGCGAAAGTTGGTTCAGCATGTTCAGTAGTTCGTTCATTTCCAAGTTATTGGCAAACGGCACTTCTTTCACATCCTCGTACTTTTCTACTTCCTGCATCCCCATCTGATGCACAAAAAAGCTACTCTTCAAATAACTCAGCGAAGTATTGGTGGCTATGCGCCTGCACCAACCTTCAAAAGAGCCCTCGCCATTGAAATGAGAGATGTTTTGGAAGATCTTTATATAAGACTCCTGAAGTAGGTCTTTCGCTTCCTCGCGATTGCGAGAATAGCGCAAACAAACCGAAAAAAGTTTGCCAGCCAGCAAATCGTACAATTTACTTTGCGCCTCGCGGTTGTTTTTCTTACAGCCTTCTATGAGGGTTTTGAGTTCCAAAATGGAGATTTAGATTCAAGAGTCACGAATCTAAGTGATTTTATGTAAAAATGTTACATCTAAAAGTAGAAAATTGTTTCTAAAAAATTAAGGCTGGATAAGCATCAAATCCAATTCTTTCACTCTTTGAAAGTCCAAATCAGCCGTCAGGAGCGGCAAACCTATCACGATGGATGTAGCACCCGAACCACGAAGCCCGAAAATGATTGTGTTATGGCCCGTACTTTTATTACTCAAGCAGGTTGTCGACCTGTGCTTTTAATTTGGGAAGTTCTCTGCAAACAATTGTCCAAATCAATTCGTCCGAAATATTGTCGTAACTGTGAATTATTCTGTTTCTCGTCCCGATAATATTTTTTGCATTCTCGAGAGGGAAACTGCTGTCGGTTTTCAGGATTCTATTTACAGCTTCACCAATAATTTCCAAGTTCCTTTCAACGGCTTTTTTAGTTTCCAAGTCCTTTTGATAAGCAATGAAATCTCTACGCTCGCCAAGAAATTCGAATATCTCGTCAATGGAACGCTGAATATCAAGCAGCCAAGTTTTTATGTTAATATCCATAAATCTTGACTTTGGTGTTTTCCAATTGCTGTCTGAAGAACCGATTCTTTATTGCCCGTTCTTCAAGTAGGTCAACTTGTCGCTTTAGTAGGTCTTCAAGTCTCGATTTGAGATTTAAGTACAAATCGGTATAAACAAACGGGTCTCTTTCTTCAAAGTCTACAACGAGGTCTATATCAGAAGAATCGTTGAAGTCGTCTCGTGTCACCGAACCAAAGGCAAAAAGTGACTTTACTCTGTTCTCACGACATAGTTCTCGAATTTGGTCAATCTTTGGGTTTTCGATATGCATGTTTAAATTTAACAAAAACGAGTCACTAAACAAGTTTTGGCCATAACGCATTGGTAAGTAGTCAAGAGTTAATAGTCGACAGTTAATAGTTCTGTATTTATCATAAAATCAATAACTTATAGATTTGTCAAGTGTCGAATAATTAATCCTAATTATTATCAGCGATACACTTAATCCCATTCATTCCTTACCTTCTTTTGATAAGCCAAACCATCGCCAAATGTGCCTTTCAATTTTCCAAAAAAAGCGTGCAATCCTTGGCCTTTCTCTGGCTGGTTTAGTTTACCTATGGCATCGGCAATTTCCTTTTTTGTATCCGATTTTTTGATGATTATTTGCATGGTCTTTTATTGTGCTATTAAAGATACCAAAATTCAATGCATCAATAAAAAGCAAAAGCCGTTTGGAATAGCTTTGTCAAAGTTCTAAACTTTGACAAAGCTGAAAAATGGAACCTCGTTACGATTTGGGGTTTGATGGTCTAATCAAAACTGATCAAAGGACGGGATGAATTCATAAAATGATTATAGATTGAAATCAGCCTTTGTTTTTAACACAAAATCAAGCGTTACTTCAAAATCTTCTGCAATTTCTTCTAAAGTAAGCTTTTTGCGAATAAGCGCTTTTTTGATGCCTTCTAGTTTTGTCTTTTCAACTCCAAGACTAATACCTTTATCAAACCCGACATCAACACCCTTATCAAACCCCTCTAAAACTGCCGTTTCTATCTCATTCGATCGAATAGCCAGTTCTTTACAATGCGCATTGTAATTGATTTTTTCCTGCTCTGTCATGTTGTCTACCCTCAATTGTTCGGCTACTTTTTGAAGGCCTTTTGCTTTGTAATGTTCGGGTAAACTGTTGTTTTTCAAATAGTAAATCCATTCATCAAGGGTGTCTTTGGCGATGTCGTCAAACTTATTGACTCTGATAATATAGTATTCGGGGTAAATCTGATGAACTTCTGTTTTGTGATACATCTCACGTTGCTTGGCATTTACCTGCAAAATGGTGTTGGTATGAATGCCTTTGAATTCGTTTTTGCCATAGTACACATAATCATCGCCTTGGCCTAGTTCGAAATAAACGATATTCACAGAATACACTTTTTTTACCTTATCGTAATCGTCTTTCAAGTTGATATGGTCACAAATCAGTTTGGAAGTGCCATACAACATTCGATGAAAATAATCGTTTTCGCTGTTGTATTGCAGTTCGACTAAGATCAGTTCTTGATCTGCACTTTCACAGAGAATATCGACACAATTATATTTATCTGCAGCATCCTCTTGTTGACTTTGCGATTCTAGGATGTTTTGAATCATCACATCAAAGCGAAATAATTCCGACAAAAAACCTTCTAAAATGCTATAATTCGCTTTTTGGCGCAAAAGGCGTTTGATGGCCCAATCAAAACTGATCAAAGGACGGGGAAATTTCATAAAACGATTGGACTGTTTGCTTACCAAAGATACTATCAAACTAAAGAAACAGAAAAACAATTAACAGGATTTTAGAAATCAAGCGAATCCTAAAATCCCCTAAAATCCTGTTAATCATGGTTCATACAATAAACGCAATTCTGTTAAGTGGTCTGTGTGCCACAGACCACGGGGATAGACAAAGCTCTGAGGAATTTTAATCCACAATTTCCACAATCATTTTTGTGTTATTAACCTGACGGTAATATATAGTGATTTTTTCGTATATTTGTGTCATGGAAAAGACCGATTTACGTTATGAAAGTGCGGAAGTAAGATTAGCCTT
>JAYVIX010000088.1:0-3715 GCA_043769845.1 Cytophagales bacterium | reverse complement strand
ACTCATCCTTCAAGTACTTTTACCCGTCATGATTGGATTATTGTTGAATAGTCGTATTGGAGCCTTAGCCGAACAACACAAGAAAAAACTTGCACGATTTGACCAATTGATTATCCTGACGATCATTTTTACTTCGTTTTGCAAATCGTTCAGTCAAGAACTATTCAAAAACTATTCTGTTAGTCAATTATTCTTTTTAGCGTCAGGACTTTTATTTTCTTTATTTGTCATCATGAAAACCTTAAAATTCATCTGCAAAACTCTGCGATTCAATCAAGCAGACACGGTGACAGTGATGTTTTGTGGTTCCAAAAAATCGCTTGTTCACGGTACCGTGATGGCGAAAGTCCTATTTGCCCAAAGTCCATTAGTCGGCATTATCCTACTTCCAATCATGATCTATCATGCACTGCAATTGGTTACTACTATTATGATGGCGCAAAAGATGGCGAAAGCAAATCTCCTTGATTGACCCAAACCGACATTTCACCGACCATTCGCCACCATTCACCGATTTCTATTGTTCAATCGAAAGCACATGCGCTACTTTTGAACCAACAAAACGAAAAAGCCATGTTTGAAGAAAACAAAACCATCAAAAAAATCTATTGGGGAAGTGTCCTGATCGGTCTGGGTACTTTGCTACTAGTACGTAACCTAGAGCTACTGCCTTTTGAAATGCCTGCGGGACTTATTTGGAAGTTTCTATTCTTAGCTTTTGGCATCTCGCTGATTGTGGTCAAACGAAAATTGATTGGGGGAACTATCGTCAGTACGATAGCGAGTTTGTTGATCTTGTCGCACTTCGCTTTCATTCCGCAGATTGATTTTCATCGTTTCTGGCCATTGATTCTGATTTTCATTGGAATTGGCGTGCTTTTCAAAACCAATAATAGGTTAAAAAAAAAAGAATGGCACATGCGCGAACCATCTACTACAACCGACAATTTGATGGAAGCAACTGCTATCTTCGGTGGCGAGAATAAGAAAATAAGTTCTTACAATTTTAAAGGCGGAAAAATAACGACCATTTTTGGTGGTATGGAATTGGATCTTACCAACTGCTATTTGGCCAAAGAAGGTGCTAGTATAGAGCTACTTGCAGTATTTGGGGGAGTCAGCCTGAAAGTGCCCAAAGAATGGAATGTACAGAGCGAATTGATACCGATCATGGGAGGTGTGGAAGATAAAATCAATAAATTTCCAGACTCTTATGTGGATCCAGCGGCCATTCTAATCTTGAAAGGAACAGTAGTAATGGGTGGTGTTGAAATAAATAGAGTTTGATCTTAATTATTAATTAAAAATTATTAATTAATATAATTGATGCTCGAAAACCCTGTACTAAAAAATCGAAACGTAAAGTTTTATGCACTTGTGTGGTCGGTGATATTGCTGTGCCACGCTTGTGTATTGTCTTCCTTCTACGAGATTGATTTGTTTTGGGCACTTACCGATAGCTTGGTTTTTAATTTACTCTTTGCCGGAATGGCCATCAGTTTGTGGTACACGGTTCGGTTTTTAAGTATTGATAACCAGAGCATTACAAGTGTAGTTTTCAATCATTTAGGTATTGCAATTATCTTCCTTGGAGTTTGGTTTAACTGTGGTTATTTTCTGTTGGACAGTTTCAATACGAGCGATCCTGAATATGCCGTTTTTCATCAGCATTCTTTGCCTTGGCGCATTTTCTGTGGGGTAGTCTATTATTGTATCACGGTGTTGGTCTATTATTTACAACTCTATTACCTTTCTTTTCAGCAAAAAGAAATAGCTGAGGCAGAATTGAAAACACTGGTAAAAGAATCGGAACTGAGTTTGTTGAAATCGCAATTAAATCCGCATTTTATCTTCAATAGCCTCAATTCGATTAGCTCGCTGACACTTTCGAATCCTGCTCGAGCGCAAGAAATGATCATAAAACTTTCCTCATTTATTCGTTACGCTTTGAAACAAGACAAAAACGAATTGGTGAGTCTCGAAGAGGAAATGAACAACTGTTCGTTGTATTTGGACATCGAAAAAGTACGGTTTGGAGATCGGTTAATGGTCGAGATAGAACATTCGGCCGAATGTTTGAAAGCCAAAATTCCAAACATGATTTTGCAACCTTTATTGGAAAACGCCATCAAACATGGTGTATACGAAAGTTTGGAACCTGTTTTGGTGAGTTTAAAATGCAATCGAGAAAACGATGATTTACAATTGATTATCACCAATAATTTTGATCCAGAAAGTGCCAAACAAAAAGGAAATGGAATAGGACTGCGAAATGTCAAACAGCGCCTTTTTCTCACCTACGGCAAAAGTGATCTCGTCTCTATTTCGGTTCAAAATGATTGTTTTAGGGTCGAACTAATTATTCCTCAATTAGTTGTTAGTAACTAGTAATTAGTTGTTAGTAAGTTATACGTCAAATTGAACTTTAAACTTCGAACTTTAAAAAGCCATGAAACTAAAAGTGATCATCATAGACGATGAACCCTTGGCCAGGGAATTAATTAAGTCTTATATGGCTGATTTTGCCAATATCGAGCTTTTGGCGGAATGTGGTGATGGTTTTCAAGGCATCAAAGCGATTCAAGAACACAAGCCCGATTTGATATTTTTGGACGTTCAAATGCCCAAAATCACGGGTTTCGAAATGTTGGAATTGGTCGAGCACCCTCCTATCGTCATTTTCACAACTGCCTATAACGAGTTTGCCATCAAAGCATTTGAAATGAATGCGGTCGATTATTTGCTAAAACCCTTTGCCCGCGAACGCTTCAAACTAGCCATCGAAAAAGCCATTGAAAACCATCGACTGAAACACATTCAACCGATTGAAAAGATTCAAAACGATTTGCACCAAACGGCTGGCGAAAAAATGCAACGGATTGTGGTAAAAAATGGAGCCAAAATCCATGTATTGCCCACGAGCGACCTTATTTATTTGGAAGCACAGGACGATTATGTCATGCTATATTTCAAAGAAGGCAAGCATCTGAAAGAGCAAACGATGAAGTATTTCGAAGCCAATCTTGATCCTTTTCAATTTATCCGAATACACCGTTCGTATATCGTGAACGTGAACAACATTGTACAACTCGAACATTACGAAAAAGATTCTTATCGACTGATTCTCAATAGCAAAGCCACTTTACCTGTGAGCAAAAGCGGTTTTGTAGTGTTGAAAGAAGTATTAAATATATGAATAATAATTTATATATTATCAATAATCTTCATTCCATAGAAACCCAGCATAGTCCTAATTTCCAGATTCAAAAAATCGTCTTTTTTTTGAATACCCACGACTTTTGACGAAGAACTTTTTATGTAATCAATTTAGCCTGTATGCCGTATACCTTTTCTGTATTCAAAACACAAAACATTAGAATGAAAAAGAGCCATATTTGCATCTTACTATTCATCTCATATCTATCTGCTACTTGTCAACCTGCACAGATAATTACTCAGAATAAAACATTGTATACCCCACCTGAAAATTTAGTCATTGCGCACCGCGGCACTACCTTTTGGGCACCCGAGGAAACCGAAGCAGCCATGCGCTGGGCGAGGAACATGGGGGCGCATTATTTAGAATTCGACTTGCAACGCACCAAAGATGGCTACCTCATCGCACTACACGATGAAAAACTGACTGGAACAACCGACATTGCCCAAAAGTACCCAGATCGTAAAAATCTACCCATATCGGCTTTTACTTACGAAG
>JAYVIX010000087.1:0-5827 GCA_043769845.1 Cytophagales bacterium | reverse complement strand
TGCGAGGTTTTACTTCGTAACCACTTAAATCTATTTCGGAAAGAGCGATTACTAAAGGAAGTGCTTCGGCTTTGTTATATTTAAAATTGACCGTTCTTTTGAGCGTATCGGTTCCTTTTGTAATTCCATCAAACACCACCGTAAAGCCAATATTGTGTTTCATTTTTGAATACACTTTCAAAGACAAAGCTCCCGATTTTATTTTCAACCTCGTGTATTTGACTGGTGCATCCGTTTTGATAGAAACCGTATCGAATAGTGAGATTCCTGGTAGTGTGGCGGGCGTATTTTTCGGAAGAAGATCGAACGCAGTTACAAAATCATTATTCAATTCGGTACCTTGGGAAATACTAAAATTGTCTTTGAAAGCCATCAATTTGTCAGATTCAAAGATTTGTAGTGTGTCGTAATAGTTTAAAACGATTGCACCATCTTCTTCTGTGAAACGCAATTTGGTATCGCTTCGGTCAAGGAATTTTTTCAGGTACAAATCGGATTTGACCAAAGACAAACCCCATTCGGGCTTGTAAGTAGGTAATTTGAAATTTTCAAAATCTTCCTTTTTCACCTTGCATTTGACGAGCAAAAGGGATAAAAAAGTGAAAATTAAAAGTGGATAAAGCTTTTTAATCGCAAACATCTGACTGTTTTTAAAGTTTAATTACAAATCTATGTAATAAGTCGGCATATACAAGCGCACAGTAATTGGTACAAATGAAGAATAAGGTCAGTTTTTTTTGGTTGAGGAGAGATTTACGTTTAGTTGATAATGCTGCTTTATTTCATGCACTTAAGGGAGAATTTCCTGTCATTCCACTTTTCATTTTCGACAAAAACATACTTGATAAATTGGAAGACAAGACTGACCGAAGAGTTCATTTTATTCACCAACAAGTACTTTCTATTGCGGCTTCACTTAAAGAAAAATCAAGCGGTTTGCTAGTAAAATACGGTATTCCAGATCAGATTTGGAACGAATTATTGGAAGAATTTGACATTCAGTCTGTTTTTACAAACCATGATTATGAACCCTATGCTGTCAAACGAGATTTCGAAATTCAGACTTTATTGAAAAATAAAGGAACACTATTTCAAACGTTTAAAGACCAATGCATCTTTGAAAAAAACGAAGTATTGACAGATGCCGAAAAACCGTACACCATTTTCACACCTTACGCACGTAAATGGAAGTCGAAACTCAATGATTTTTATCTAAAACCTTATCCTACAAGTCGTTATTTCAATAATTTATATCAGTTCGAAAGCCCAGAATTGATTTCTTTAGATGAAATGGGATTTAAGGCTTCTGTATTCGATTTTCCTATAAATCAAGTGGCCGATGAGTTGATTCAGAAGTATTCAGACCAAAGAGATTTTCCATCAATAAAAGGAACTTCACGCCTCGGAATTCACTTGAGATTTGGCACCATAAGTATCAGACAATTAGCACGTAAAGCACTCGAAACAAACGAGACTTTTCTAAACGAACTCATTTGGCGCGATTTTTATATGCAGATTTTGTGGCATTTTCCAAAGGTGCAAAACGGAGCATTCAAACCTGCCTACGAGAACATCAAATGGCGCAACAACGAAGCTGAATTTCAGGCTTGGTGCGAGGGAAAAACAGGATACCCAATCGTAGATGCAGGAATGCGAGAATTAAACAAAACAGGTTTTATGCATAATCGAGTGCGTATGATTGTGGCTAGTTTTCTGACTAAACATCTATTAATAGACTGGCGATGGGGTGAAGCGTATTTTGCCCAAAAACTGCTGGATTTTGATCTTTCAGCCAATAATGGCGGCTGGCAATGGGCAGCAGGGTGTGGCACTGACGCGGCTCCTTATTTTCGAGTTTTCAATCCAACACTCCAAACCCAAAAGTTTGATTCAAAATTAATGTATGTCAAAAAATGGGTGCCTGAATATTTGGAGTTCAGCTATCCTAAACCAATCGTAAACCATGAATTTGCCCGAAACAGATGCCTCGAAACCTACAAAAAAGCATTAGACGAATATTCGAATGGTTGATTCGAACCAAAATGATAGTTTTGTAGATTGTTAATTATTATAAATATAATTCATGTATCAATCTATTTTACTGCTCATCTCATTATTAGTTATTGCATTCATTTTCTCGTCTGTAGGACATGGCGGAGCGAGTGGCTATTTGGCCATGATGGCTATTTTTGGTATAGCACCTGCTTTTATGAAAAGTTCGGCTTTGGTTTTGAATGTATTTGTTTCAGCCATTGCTTTCGTTCAGTTTTACAATCAGGGACATTTCAAATGGAAATTATTTGTCGCAGTGGCATTACTTTCCGTTCCAGCAGCCTATTTCGGAGCTCAAATTCCACTTTCGGATTTGGTGTATAAGAAAGTGTTGGGTATTGTGCTTTTGTTTCCCATCCTCCGACTTTTAGGTTTGTTTGGAGGTTTGGAAGGCGGTTCGAAATCGTTTCAATGGCCAATTGCCATCGGAATTGGAGCCTCAATTGGGCTTTTGTCAGGCATGATCGGAATCGGAGGTGGAATTATTTTGAGCCCGATTATATTGATGCTCGCTTGGGTAAACCAGAAAGAAGCTGCGGCTATTTCGGCACCATTTATTTTTGTAAACTCTATCGCAGGTATATTGGCTTTAGTCGATAAGCCCAATTCATTTAGCCCTATGGTATTTCCTTGGGTATTTGTTGGGATTATAGGTGGAATAATAGGTAGTTATCTTGGTAGTAAACTTTATTCAACTAATACTATGAACCGAGTTTTGGCTTTTGTACTTATAATAGCATCATTAAAATTGATTTTTAGCTAAATTTCTCCACAAATACCCCAAAAAACTGCATGCTTTTTACTTTTTGTGTTTGTTTTATTCTGAAAGGAATGTAAGTTTGTTGGCATTAAGTAGAAATTAACCTCAATCTAAATAGCATGTCTAAAATTAAAGTTGGTATTAATGGTTTTGGCCGTATTGGTCGTTTAGTATTCCGTGCTGCAGCTACAAACCCAAATGTAGAAATCGTAGGCATCAATGACCTTATTGATGTTGATTATATGGCTTACATGTTGAAATACGATTCAACACATGGTATCTTCAAAGGTTCTATTGATATTAAAGATGGTAACTTGGTAGTTGACGGTGTTACTATCCGTGTAACTGCAGAAAGAGACCCTGCCAACTTGAAATGGAATGAAATTGGTGCTGAATATGTAGTAGAATCTACAGGTCTTTTCTTGACTATGGATACTGCTCAAAAACACATTGATGCTGGTGCAAAACGTGTAATTCTTTCTGCTCCTGCTAAAGACGACACTCCTACATACGTAATGGGTGTTAATAACAAGTCTTATACTAAAGATCAAACAATCATTTCAAACGCTTCTTGTACTACAAACTGTCTTGCACCAATAGCGAAAGTGTTGCACGATAAATTTGGTATTGCAGAAGGTTTGATGACAACTGTACACGCTACTACTGCTACTCAAAAAACAGTGGATGGTCCTTCGGCTAAAGACTGGAGAGGTGGTCGTGGTGCTGCTCAAAACATTATCCCATCATCAACTGGTGCTGCTAAAGCGGTAGGTTTGGTAATCCCAGCCTTGAAAGGTAAATTGACTGGTATGGCTTTCCGTGTTCCAACTCCAGATGTTTCTGTTGTGGATTTGACAGCTCGTTTAATCGTACCTGCTTCTAAAGCTGATATCGACAAAGCAATCAAAGAAGCTTCAGAAGGCGAATTGAAAGGTATCCTAGGTTACACTGAAGATGAAGTAGTTTCTACTGACTTCCTAGGTGATGCAAGAACTTCGATCTACGATTCAAAAGCAAGTATCTCATTGAACGAGCATTTCGTGAAAATCGTATCTTGGTATGACAACGAGTGGGGATATAGCAACAAAGTAGTTGATCTTATTACTTATATCGATACTGTGAAGTAATTCACGTTTGAGATTAATTCTAGTAAAAACCCCGAATGAGAGTTCGGGGTTTTTAGTTTTAAAAAGTATAAATTGCCCATTAATATAGTCGTCAGTTGGTAGTCATTAGTCAATAGTTTTATCAACTGACAACTGACGACTGACGACTATTAACTACCTATCATATGCGTTTTCTTATATTTATTTCGTTTTTCGTTTTTCAATCTGCATTTGCTCAAAGTTCAAAAGACACCATTACCACTAAAAAGGTCGTCTATACTGAAATAGTAAAAGTAGACAGTACCAATCGTTTCGAATTGTATAAAAAAGCATCTCGCTGGGTGGGACGTCAAAAATTTGACGTGATTGAAGAAGACGCTTTATCAGGTAAAATAATCGCTAAAAATTCGTTTATTGTTTATTCGGAAAGAGGAGTATTGGCAAAACCAAATGGCGATTTTACCTATGATATTTTTATTGATATTAAAGAAGGAAAATATCGTTACACATTCACCAATTTTGTATATCGCAGATATCGCCAAGATCGTCAGGATTTATTGAAATATATCCCCGAAAAAGGCAAAAAACCAATCGAAGACACCAAAGCCGCTGGTTGGAAAAAACAATGGAACAAAGACAAACTTCAGGTAAACAATAAAGTGAACGAACATATTGTAAGTTTGAATCAAGCAATGAAATATGTGGCCCAAAAATCAGCCGAAACCGAAAAACCAAAAGAAGAATGGTAGAGTTTTAATTAATAATTAGTAATTAATAATTAAAAGCTGATGGCCGTTTTTAACACTCCTTTTTACATCGCAAAGCGATACTTGTTTTCAAAAGAAAAGAAGAATTTTATTCATATTATTACCCTCATTTCTGTTTTGGGAGTAGCCACCGCCACGATGGCTTTGGTCGTGATTCTGTCCGTTTTTAATGGTTTAGAAGATCTACTTCGCAATGTATTTCGTTCGTTTGATCCCGATCTGAAAGTGATGCCTATCAAAGGCAAATCGTTCGAAATGGACGAAGCCATGATTGGTAAATTGATGAAAATTGAAGGTGTAAAAGCGGTACATCCAGTGGTAGAGGATAATGCTTTATTAAAGTACGAAAACAGTCAATTAGTTATCAAATTCAAAGGCGTTCCGTATGATTATTTTGAAGTGAACGAACTGGATACCATTTTGGTAGAAGGAAAATTGAAACTTGAAAAAGATTCGATGCGCTATTCAGTTGTTGGGCGTGGTGTAGAATATTATTTGAACATCAACCTTAAAAACGATTTTGTTCCGCTACAATTTTGGTATCCAAAATTGGATCAAAAACAGATTCAAGATCCAGAGAAAGCATTTAACAGACTAAATGTGTTGGCCTCAGGAGTTTTTGCGGTCGAAAAGCAATTTGATGATAATTATGTTTTTCTGCCACTTCCTGAAGCAATTGAGCTAATGGGATATGGCCACCGAAGGAGTTATCTCGAAATAAAACTGAACAAGAACGCAGAGTCCTCTGAGGTCAAAGAAATGATGGAACAGATTGTAGGTAAACAGTTTGTAGTCTTGGATCAGGACCAGCAACATTCTAGCTTGATGAAAGCCATCAAGGTCGAGAAATCGTTTGTGTTTATTACTTTCATTGTCATTATTGCCATTGCAGCCCTCAATATTCTTTTTTCCTTGACTCTGACGGCTATTGAGAAAAAGAAAGATGTTGCCTTGCTGAAAGCACTCGGGGCGTCCCCCAGTTTTTTGCGGAAAGTATTTTTGTATCAAGGTTTTTTGGTCGGACTTACAGGCAGTTTGCTTGGTTTAGGATTGGGTTGGGGCATTTGCTTTTTACAGGAAAAATACGGTTTTATCAAAATGGGAATGGATTCGGCTTTGGTAGATGCCTACCCGATTCAGAT
>JAYVIX010000086.1:0-4059 GCA_043769845.1 Cytophagales bacterium | reverse complement strand
AAAGGCAAATTCGAAACTCTTGTATTCGTAGATCATTCCAGCACCTGCCGTAAAGGTGGTAGACCTAAAGTTAGACCCATCTAGAACGGGGTCATTTGCATCTAATTGCTCGTAGTTTTTGATTTTAGAAGTATTCAAACTTTTATTGACCAAACCTGCCGACAGGCCAAAATAGATAGATTGATGCTGATCTAAGCCCAATTTGTAACTGTAAGTTCCGTCCAAAACCATCACCTGAAATGGTCCTCTTAAGTCTGTTACCAATCGCCCGCCTGCTCCTTGTTTGTCATTTATCATTCCACTTACGCCTAGCATGGTGTTTACCGCATTCAAGCCAGCTCTTTGACGTACATCCAAAACCCCGGCAAACGTATGTCCAATGGCGCAGTAGGCAGGATTGAGGTTATAGAAATTGTGCACATACGACAAGTAATTGGTCGTGAGATCTTGTGAATATCCTATAATGCCATTTAGTAATGTCATTAAAAATAAAATGCTTTTATACCTTTTCATGATTATTTAACCACAGTTATATAGCCTTTGTACAATTTACCGTTTGCATTGCTCTTGAACACATAATAATAAACACCGATTGGAAGTGGCGAACCTCGGAATTTGGCATCCCAATCATTATTGTAATTGCTTGATACAGAATAAACGGATTGGCCATTCTCGTCCACAATATCTAGAGCGAAGTCTTTATAAAGAGCCACGTTCGTGATTTTCCATGTATCGTTTTTTTCATCGCCATTGGGCGAAACAAGATCAGCTGAAGGCAAAATGTCATCCTCTATTTCGTCCAACACATTTACTCTCATGCTTAATGAATCTGAAAGGGCAGGATTCCCGCTGTCGGTTATTTTCACCCAAACTTCGTATTGTTTTTTCTTTTCGTAGTCGATGCGTCCATTTAATACCAACATTCCAGTTGAAGCATTTATACTAAAAGGAACTTCTAGATTCTGGATTTCAAACAGATAGGTTTGATTCTTATCCTCGTCTTTTACCTCGATGTTTCCTAGTTCGGTTTGCTGTGCGGCCAATTCCAGAACCTCGTAGGTTTGTGGCACAATACGGCATTGTTCGTTCAGGTCTTTGATGTAAATCGTCAAGACGCTATCTAATATTTCACCGCCATTGTCAGTCGTTCTTACGCGTATTTGGTAGCTACTTTGCTTTTCAAAATTCGTAGGTTTCACCAAAAGCAAAATGCCATTTTTTATCGTAAAGGCTTTGTTTCCAGCATCGTTTGCACCTGTAACTAGGGTGTAGACAAATCGATCTCCCTTGTCTGGATCTATCGTGGCAAATGAGGCAACGTATGTCGAATCGGCTGTATTTTCAGGAATGGAGTCTCTGTTTATCGAAAGAAAAACAGGACGTTCATTTACATTCAACACACTCATTTTGAATGTCTTTTCCACATACATGCTATTCACCAGAGTGCTTCTGATTCTGATTGCATAGCTATTTCTAGCTTCAAAATCGAACATCTCTTTGTTGAATAAACTGTCGTTGCTGATGCTGAATTGGCTACTGTCTATACTTCCAAGTCCTGAAACAAACGAGTAGGTATATTTCACTGGTTGTGTATTGGCATCAATGGTGCTCAGTTTACCGATGAATGTGTTTTTAGGTGCGTTTTCAGGCATTGAAGTACTTGCTAACACCAAATCGGTTGGTTGATCTAATGAATCTTTTATGAAAATAGTAAAAGGCCTTGTGATCGAAATGCCTGACAATGAAGTAGAAACGATGTACACATTGTATTCGTTTTTCGTTTCAAAATCGAACACCTTTTTGGCTTTCAAGGTGTCTTTTACGATGGTAAAACTAATGTTGTCGTTGGTGCCAACATTGCCCAATGAATAGGTATAGAAATCGCTTGTGTCTAATGTGACAGTTGAAATTTTTGCCACGAACTGATTGGCCGGCTCGTTCTCGTATACTTTATTGTTGTTCAATACAATGTTGGTAGACGGAATGTCTTTGATCGTAATCACAAAGGTTTTTTCGAAATACATTTTGTTCACCAACGTGCTTCTGATTCGGATATCGTAAGTTATTTTCTTCTCAAAATCAAACACTTCGTTGCTAAACACGCTATCGTTTCTAACAATAAAGTTCCCATTATCAGCACTTCCATTTCCTGAAACCAATGCATATGTATAGAGAACTGGCTGGCGATTGGCATCAATCGTATTCAGTTTTCCAATGAATGTATTCGAAGGCAATGTTTCTACTATTATATTGTTATCCAAGGCTATATCTGTTGGAACATCCAACGAGTCTTTGATGATGATTGTAAATGGGCGAGTGATTGAAACTCCAGAAAGTGAGGTGGAAACCAAATAAACTACAAAGCTATTTTTGGTCTCAAAGTCGAACACTTTATTGGCAAATAAGGAATCGTTCGAAATGGCAAAGCTCACATTATCGTTCGAACCAATATTCCCAAAACTGTATTTGTAACTGTCGCTTGTATCTAATGTGATGGTCGAAATTTTTGCCACGAACTGGTTCATAGGCTCATTTTCAAAAACTTTCGAATTGCTCAATGCAATGCTAGTTGACAGCACATCTACAATCGAAATCACAAATTCCTTTTCGGTACTCATACCATTCACCAAAGTAGTTTTTGTCCTGATGTTATAGTTATTCTTTTTCTCGAAATCGAATACTTCGTTGCTGTACAAACTATCGTTACGAACTAAGAAACTACCATTGTCCGTGCTTCCTTTTCCTGAAACTAAGGCGTAAGTGTAGATAATAGGTTGCTTATTGGCATCAACTGTATTCAGCTTTCCGATGAACGTTTTAGCTGGCAAATTTTCTACGATCACTTTGTAATCCAAGGCTATATCCGTAGGAACATCCAAGGAGTCTTTTATCATGATTGTGAATGGACGAGTGATCGAAACGCCTGAAAGCGAGGTAGAAACTAGATAAACTACAAAGCTGTTTTTGGTTTCAAAATCGAATACTTTATTAGCAAATAAGGAATCGTTAGAAATCGCGAAGCTCACATTATCGTTCGAACCAATGTTTCCAAAACTGTATTTGTAACTATCACTTGTATCTAATGTTACAGTCGAAATTTTCGCCACGAATTGATTGATTGGTTCATTTTCAAAAACTTTCGAATTGCTCAAGGTGATATTGGTAGACAGCACATCGACAATCGAAATCACAAATTCCTTTTCAGTGCTCATACCGTTCACCAAAGTCGTTTTGGTTCGGATGTTGTAGCTTTTCTTTTTCTCGAAATCAAACACTTCGTTGCTGAACACGCTATCATTGCGAACAATAAAACGGGCATTATCATCACTTCCTTTTCCCGAAACCAAGGCGTATGTATATATAACAGGTTGCTTATTAGCATCAGCTGTATTCAGCTTTCCGATGAACGTTTTAGCTGGCAAATTTTCTACGATCACTTTGTTATCCAAGGCTATATCCGTAGGAACATCCAAGGAGTCTTTTATCATGATTGTGAATGGCCGAGTGATCGAAACGCCTGAAAGCGAGGTAGAAACCAGATAAACTACAAAGCTGTTTTTGGTTTCAAAATCGAATACTTTATTAGCAAATAAGGAATCGTTCGAAATGGCAAAGCTCACATTATCGTTCGAACCAATATTCCCAAAACTGTATTTGTAACTGTCGCTTGTATCTAATGTGATAGTCGAAATTTTGGCCACAAACTGAACTGCAGGTTCATTTTCAAAAACTTTCGAATTGCTCAAAGTGATATTGGTTGACAACACATCGATAATCGAAATCACAAATTCCTTTTCAGTACTTATTCCGTTCACCAAAGTCGTTTTGGTTCGGATGTTGTAGCTTTTCTTTTTCTCGAAATCAAACACTTCGTTGCTGAACACACTATCATTGCGAACAATAAAACGGGAATTATCATCACTTCCTTTTCCAGAAACCAAAGAATAAGCATACACAACTGGCTGAATATTGGCATCGACTGTCGACAAAACACCCACCAGCGTCATTTTAGACCTGTTTTCAACAATAGTCGCATTGTCGAGCAAAATATCTTTGGGG
>JAYVIX010000085.1:0-14309 GCA_043769845.1 Cytophagales bacterium | reverse complement strand
GCTCAGATTCGTAGAGCGCCCCTCGGTGTAGTGTTGTGTATGGGGCCGTTCAATTATCCATTGAATGAAACATTTACCACGCTTATTCCTGCGCTTCTGACAGGAAATACAGTGATGTTCAAGCCACCAAAACATGGTACATTATTGCATTACCCATTGTTGCAAGCATTTGCAGACTGCTTTCCAAAAGGAGTTTTGAACACCATTTATGGTCGTGGCGATACTGTGGTTCCACCTTTGATGGCTTCGGGTAAAATTAATGCTTTGACTTTGATTGGATCTAGCCGTGTAGCAGATAAGTTAAAAAAATCGCATCCTAAAGTGAATAGATTAAGAGCTATTTTAGGATTAGATGCCAAGAATGCCGCCATCGTTTTGGATAATGCTGATATCGATTTGGCCGTGCAAGAATGTTTGCTAGGATCGCTTTCGTTTAACGGACAGCGTTGTACTGCTTTGAAAATCCTTTTTGTGCATAGAAGTATTGCAGATGTTTTTATCGCAAAATTCAATGAAGGATTGGCAAAATTGAAAATCGGAATGCCTTGGGACGAAAACGTGAATTTGACTCCACTTCCAGAGCCAAACAAACCGAAATACCTGCAAGAATGTATTGATGATGCAATCGCAAAAGGGGCGAAGGTAATGAACCCGAATGGAGGTGAAAATAACCTTTCGTTTGTGTTTCCTGCGGTACTTTACCCAGTGAATAAAGACATGAAACTGTATCGTGAAGAACAATTCGGACCTTTAGTTCCAATCGTTCCTTTTGATACGATCGAAGAAACGATTGATTATTTAATAGAAAGTGATCACGGACAGCAAGTGAGCCTTTTTGGAAGCGATGCAGATCAGTTGGCAACACTTATAGATCCGCTTGTAAATCAGGTGTGTCGTGTGAATATCAACTGCCAATGTCAACGTGGGCCAGACGTGTTTCCATTCACAGGTCGTAAAGATTCGGCCGAAGGAACGCTTTCGGTGACAGATGCTATTCGCTCTTTCACTATTCGTACGATGGTAGCGGTGAAACAAAGCCCAGATAATACTAAGATTTTGAACGAAATAGTAAACGAGAATAAATCTAAATTCTTGAGTACTAAGTTTATATTCTAATATTTAGTTTATTTGTAAAAACGAGAAAGCCACTACACCAGTGGCTTTCTCGTTTTAGAAGAGTTGCCAATGCTAGATGACAAAAAAAGACATCCGAAAGAAAAAACAATCCTTCACGCACGCAACAGGCATCGCGAACGCTACAATTTCAAGCAATTGATTGCGGCCTGTCCCGCATTGGGGGCATTTGTAAAACCCAATAAATATGCGGACGATTCGATTGATTTTTTTGATCCGCATGCAGTAAAAATGTTGAATAAGGCACTCTTAAAGCTATTTTACGAAATAGATAATTGGGATATTCCTAGCAACTT
Organism: Cytophagales bacterium; assembly: GCA_043769845.1. Lineage (GTDB taxonomy): Bacteria > Bacteroidota > Bacteroidia > Cytophagales > UBA9547 > UBA9547. The sequence goes on along the minus strand of JAYVIX010000085.1, from coordinate 12,879 downwards.
TTTGTGCCCACCCATACCTGGGCGTGCCGATTATGTGCACTACATGGCCGATTTGTTGGCGAGTTTCAACAATGAGAGATTAGTGAAAGGACGCACCGTGAAATGCTTGGACATAGGAGTGGGCGCAAATTGTGTGTACCCAATTATTGGCACATACGAATACGGTTGGTCTTTTGTGGCCTCGGATATTGACCCAATTTCGATTCAATCTGCCACCAAAATAGTACATTCAAACGCCCTTTTGAAAACAAATGTCGAACTGAGATTGCAGTCCAACCCGAAGCAGATTTTTAGCGGGATTATTCAAAAAGGTGAATTGTTTGATTTGTCCATTTGCAACCCGCCTTTTCATGCTTCACTAGCCGAAGCACAATCGGGAACTACACGTAAGTTGACTAATTTGAAACAAAAAAAGACCAAGCCAATCTTGAATTTTGGTGGACAAAATGTTGAATTGTGGTGCGAAGGAGGCGAAGCCAGATTTGTTCGAGATATGATTTACGAAAGCAAGGAGTTTGCTACATCCTGTTTTTGGTTTTCTAGTCTCATCTCAAAGCAATCGAGTCTTGAAAGCGTTTATTACGCACTCGAAAAAGCCCAAGCAACACAAGTAAAAACGATTCAGATGGGACAAGGAAATAAAATTAGTCGTATTGTTGCTTGGACATTTTTAACTGCGGATCAACAAAAAACATGGAAATCAATTAGATAGGCATGAAGGACGAAGCAATAAAACAAAAGAAAAAATCAGGTCTAGGTTGCCATATTTTGATTTTTAGTCCTTTTGTTTTTGTAGGATTATTTACAATGTACTTAACTGTTCCTACCATATATATACTTCTCTACTTTTAAAATAAACTAAAAAAAATGAAAAAAAATATCTTTCAGCTAGCAGATGTTAACGAAGTAATTACTCGAATTCAACGATTAAATGAAGATTCAAAATCGCTTTGGGGAAAAATGTCTGTTGCCCAAATGTTGGCACATTGTAACGTGACGTATGAAATGGTGTTTGAAAATATTCATCCAAAACCAAATTTGATTTTGAAGTTTATCTTGAAAATGCTGATAAAGAAGACAGTGGTAAATGAAACGCCATACAAGCATAATAGCAACACCGCACCACAGTTTATTATGAAAGATTCAAAAGAGTTTGAAAAAGAGAGAGTGCGTTTGGTAAACTACATCTACAAGACGCAAGAGCTTGGCGAATTGTATTTTGATGGCAAGGAGTCTCATTCTTTTGGAGTGTTAACCAAAAGCGAGTGGAATAATATGTTTTACAAACACTTAGATCACCATCTTAGTCAGTTTGGGGTATAAATATAAGCGACTGCCGTATCAGCAGTCGCTTTTTGCCATTCCTAAAGAGCTCGTGTCAGGCGAGCTCTTTTTGTTGTTAGTTAGATTGTTTTACTGGAATCGCATCATTAAAGGCGTGCCGACTTGGACGGCTATTCTCGATTTTGGAATTGAAAATCACCTTTAATATTTTTGTTAATTAGATTTTATCGCTTTTTGGAAATCGATTTTTTCGTTTTGTTCGATTTTAATCATGTATATACCATTTGGTAATTCTTCTCCAAATTGAGCAGTTTCGGTGGCATTTCCTTTTGATAATTCGATACCATTTGCATCAATGATAGCATAATTGAATGTGCCATTTCGTTTGATAGTGATCTTGTTTTGGAAAGGATTTGGATACAGAACCGATTTGCCAGCATTCAATTCATCCTCAATCCCACTAGTGACGGCACAATTTTGAAGTAAGTTTTCTCTAACCAACTTGCCAGATTCAGTTAGGTTTGTGAGGGCCCATCCACCTGTGGAAGAGGAGCCTGGTTTCATGATCGAAGCGGTTTCTGCTTTGTCTGCGACCGACCAATTGCAATAACCAATCTTATTTGCATTTAGGAAATCCCACCATGTTTTCGATTCTGCCGCATTGAAACCTAAATTTCCGCTTGCATTGCAAGTGCCATATTCTGTCACAAACAAGGCAATATTGTTACTCAAAGCATAATCTGCAATCTCTCTCAGTTCTCCTTTATGTGAGTTGGCATAATAATGCAACGTGTAAGCGATGTTAGGCTTTTTGATCGGATTTTCGGCCGCTTCGTCTACTCTTTGCGACCATTGACGTGTGCCACACACAATAATATTGTTTGGATCATTGGTACGTATGATCTCAATAATTTCCTCGTGATATGGTTTGATAGTTGCATCCCAAGCATTTGGATTTGAATTAAAAATAGGTTCGTTCCACGGTTCATAAATTACATTGGGGACGTCTTTGTATTTCGCTGACATTTCTGCAAAAAATACTTTTGCAGCAGCTTTATTTTTTTTGAAGTGTGCATTGTGAGAATGATAGTCGATGATAACATAAATGCCTAGTTCGATTGCTGCATCCACCACTGCTATCACTTTCTCTTTCTCTTCAGCGGCTATCGAAGGATGGTAGGCATAGCCTTCATTGGCAGAATCGGCCGCCATGGCCGCTCTGATAACGGTGATACACCAATCGTTTTTCAGCCATTTTACCAGAGCTTTGTTGTAAAACGAGCCTTGCCATTGGCTCCAAAACAATGACATGCCTCGTAGTTGGACTGCTTCGCCATTTTTATCTACAATCCGATTGCCTTTGACCGATAATTGACCATGCAATTCGACTGGAGTAGGATTCTGTGCAGAAGCACTTATCAGTCCTAGACAGAAAGAGACGAGAACGATTAATACTGTTTTTTTCATCTTTTTAGTACTGTTTAAAGTATGTTTGCTTGCCTTTTTGAATAACTTGACACAAACATAATTAAGTAAAAAAACAAAACTGTATTTTATTACTAATAAATTGTGATTTAGGGTTATAAATAAGGAATTTTTAGAGACTTTTGTCGTAGAATAATTATTCTTAAAAACGCTTTAATTTTCAATCAGATCATATTTTGAAACGATGAATTATACGAAAATTACTATTTTTATATTTAGTGTATTTTGTATCGTTTTTTGCCAAAAAGGGTTTGCCAAAACAGGTTTTAGAGAGAAGTTTTTTGTGTTAAAAGAAGAGATTAACGCAGTAGATTCCTTTTCGCGCTATTTGATCGAAGACAGTGCTTCTGCTTACACCATTCAGGAAATAGTGAGTCGGGATGGGCAGCAAATGTTTATGCAAAAGGATCTTTCTATTAGCTACAACGAGCATAAAGAATCATCCTATTGGCTGAAAATTAATATAAAAAATAATTCATTTAAATATACTTGGCTTCTTGAATTTTCCGATCCACATATTGGGTCTTTGCAAGTGTATGTTGTTTCTGGTGGGCATGTAAAAGAATATCGGACTGCTGGTTTTGAATTGCCGTTTGGGGCGCGTGCATTGGAGCATAAAAACTTTGTGTATGAAATTCTTATTCCGCAAAATGCGCAAACCGAAGTGTATGCTCGAATAAAATCAAGTGGTTATTGCGGTATAAATCCGAATATGCGTTCGGTATCTAATTTTTCGGACTATTTTTTTGCCGAATATCATTTGCTAGGATTGTATTATGGCATCATTTTTATCATGATCGCATATAATTTTTTTCTAGGGCTTTATACCAAAGACAGTCTTTACTTTTTTTATTGCATGTATACTGTTTCATGTGCTTTGTACACATTTGCGGAGGATGGTTTAGGTTTTCAATGGCTTTGGCGTGAAATGCCTTTTTTTAACGCCATTTTGGAAATACTCGCTCCTGTGTTTTTGCTTGTTTCGTTTCTTTTTTACTCCAATCAATTTTTGGAATGGAAGGTGAATTATTCCAAAATTAGACCAATCATTTTGGTGGTTTCTGTTTTTTACACTGTCATGCAGGTCTTTTACTTTGACTATTACAAGTTCAATAATTTTCTATTGACAATTCCGTTTTCACTTACCTGCTTTTCGGCTGTGAAAATATATCGAGAGGGATTTCGCCCTGCACGGTTTTTTGTACTAGGCAACTCGATTATACTAGTCAGTCTTTTTGTGTTTTTCTTTCGGATGAATGGTTGGCTTGCTTCCAATACGCTTACGGTCTATCTTTTCAATGTTGGTTTTATTTTTGAAGCGGTGGTTCTTTCGATTTCGTTGGCCGACAAATTTAGGATTACCAAGGTTCAAAAGAACTTAGCTCAGCGTGAAATTATTCAGCAACTTCAAATCAACGATTCGCTTCAGCAGAAAGTAAACAAGGAATTGGAAGGAAAGGTGAAAGAGCGCACAAAAGATTTGCTCGCCAAAACGGATGAATTACAAGTTGCAAATGCGAAATTGGAGATATTGAAAAAAGAGCTTTACGCCATGAATAGCAAGATGGACGTAAATATTTGGGAACTAAAAAAGGAAGTAAAGAAGGACGTAGAAGCAAGAGTGCTAAACGACACGATTTTACTCGAAGAATTCAGTTCCGTTTATACTGATACGTATTGCTACCAATATCTTCGGGATATAAAATGGAAAGACGGTTTTGTATGCCCCAAATGTGGAAATAAGAAATTTGGTAGAGGGAATAACAATTTCACCTACAAATGCACTCAGTGTCAGCATCAGGAATCGGTTACGTCCAATACGCTCTTTCATGCGATTAAATTTCCCATTTCGAAGGCCTTTTATTTGGCCTATTATCTGCACAAAAATGGCAATGATGTATCGTACGAGGAATTGGCAGCCAAACTAGAGCTGAGCAAAAATACGGTATGGAAGTTTGGTAAAAAAGTAATTCAGATAGTAGACGCAATGGGCAAAAAAGCCAAAGCATCTGATGCATGGGATAAGCTGATTTTGACTCCTCAAGAGAAACAATCGTAATCCCAATTTTAACAAAAAGTGCTTTTCTGCATATCTAATGCTGTCTTTTAGTCACTATTTCTTCAAATTGGCAACATGATGAGGTAAACTGCCGTGCCGAAATTGCTTCATGATTTCGGTGTCAAAATCTTCTTTCCTCGATAACAACAACAAGGTCTTTTTGGGCTACATTATCTTGGCAACTATTGTCTTGATTTCACCACTTGGCATTATGCCTTTGTTGGACGATGAACCTATTCGAGCCTTGGTTTCGGTTGAAATGTGCATTTCAGGAAATTATTGGGTGCCATCCACCAATGGTGAATTGTATCAAAACAAGCCTCCACTTTTCAATTGGCTCATTGCGGCTTTGATGCATCTAGTCCCAAATTTTAGCGAATTCTATCTTCGGTTGCCATCGCTTCTTGTGCTGATCGCGATGTCGGTTTGTACGTACTATTTCTTCAAAAAAGAAATAGGAGAGAAGGTCGCTGTGTTTTCGGCTTTGGCTTTTCTGACGTGTGGCCGTATTTTGTTTGTTGATTCTATGCTTGGTTACATCGATCCATTTTTCAGTCTTGCCATTTTTTTGAACCTGTTTTTACTTTACAAAATAGATGTTCGTTCGCAACCTTGGATTTATTTTCTGCTTTCGTATTCGTTCTGCCTCGTTGCTTTTATGCTGAAAGGCTTGCCTGCTTTGGTTTTTCAGGCTATTTCTATTTCTGTGGCTTTGTACATGAAGGATAGTTTCAGAAAGCTATTTTCTATTCAGCATGTTGCCGGAATTGGGTTATTTATAGTTGGACTCGCCACTTATTATTTGGTTTATTCCATGTATGCGCCTGTAGATGCTTTGTTCGGAACTCTTTGGGAACAATCGAGCAAGAGAACTCTTTCTAATTTTAATCTATTAGATGGGGTTTTGTATGTGTTGGGTTTTCCGTTTGAGTTTGCCATGCACTTTTTGCCTTGGACTTTGTTAGTCGTTTTTTGTATTCGAAAAGACATCGTACGGATCATTCGGAGTAATCAATTTGTAAAATATGCTTTTGTGATTTTTGTAGCCAACATCTGGATTTATTGGCTCTCGCCCGAAACTAGGCCACGTTACCTCTTCATGTTTTTGCCTTTTTATTTCGCTATTCTTTTTTATGTCTTTGTTGAATTCACTACTGAAAAGCAGAAACGCATCACTTATTATATCGTATTGTCGCTTTCGGTTGTGCTGATGTTTGCTTCGCTTGCGCCATTTTTTATCAGAGAACTAGACTTTGTCGAATTTAGAACGAATAAAATAGGAGTTATATTTTTTACTTTATTTCTGCTTGTTCTCTTTATCTGGAAACGCCCACAGTATTCCATGTTGTCTTTTGTGGCAGTGTTATTAGTAGCTCGATTAGGTTTTAATTTCTTCGTGCTGCCCAGCCGAAAACTGGAAGCTCCAGAGTCGGAGTTTAAAAAGTTTGGCGAAGATATTGGTAAGATGAGTATTGTTGCACCTATTTATTTGCTAGATGCCAATTGTCTTGACAATGATATCAGCTATTATATCAGTAAAACCAATCGCAAGATTTTGGGTCGAAAAATAGGGCAAGTAAAATAGGGCGAATTCTACATTTGCCAAGCCCAAGAACTGAAAGATTATGATTTAAAGAGCGTCTATTCGTTTTATACTGATTGGGGGCATAGGCAGCTTTTTGTAGCTAAAAAGTAGGACGATGAAAAAATACCTATTCACCGTTCTGAAAATAGTCCTCACAGTGGTCGCTGTTTGTTACACAATTCATGTCGTTCCGTTCGGGCAATTGGTAAAAACAATTTCCAATTCCAATCCATTTTGGTTGTTTTTGGCACTTTTGCTTTTTGTTGCATCGAAGTATTTTTCTGCCAAAAGAGTACAATTTCTTTTTACACAAAGTCATATTCAGATTTCTGACTCCAACAATTTGCGCTTGTATCTTCTAGGGATGTTCTACAACCTTTTCTTGCCAGGCGGAGTGAGTGGCGATGGTTACAAAGCTTTATTGATCCAAAAGCAGTTCGGACTGGATCTGAAAATCGCAGCTAGAATTTTGTTGGCAGATCGTTTGAGTGGTTTGGCAGCTTTGGGGTGTTGTATGGTTTTTATAGGTGTATGTATTCCTGCCATTCCTTTTAGGTTTTACTACTTGCTGGCCTTGCCTTTTGTTTATGTGGCGTATTTCTATCTGTTGAAATACATTTTGCCATCAAGAAATGTATTTAAAGAAGCAGAGGTTTATTCGTTTTTGGTTCAGCTAAGCCAAATCTGTACAGCAATTGCTTTACTCTTTTCTTTGGAACAACACAATTCCTTTCTGGATTACCTCTTTTTGTTCCTGCTCTCGTCTGTTGTTTCGGTGTTGCCATTTACAGTAGGTGGCTTGGGTGCACGCGAACTCACTTTTGTTGTTGCCTCGCCTTGGTTGGGAATTGATGTTACTGTAGCTGTCAGTTTGGGTCTGCTTTTTTATGCCATTACTGCTTTTACATCTGCTTTTGGGATTTTGTATGTGTTCGAACCAGAAAAATTAATTCAACCTTGTGATGGAAAATTTGACTAAAATGAGTGTTTCGGTGGTGGTACCACTGTACAATGAAGAAGAGAATGTGGGAGAATTGACACGTGAAATCATGGGTGTGATGCGTTTTTTACCCTATCCTTTCGAGGTTTTGTTGATCAACGATGGAAGTAAGGACAATTCGGCCACTCGCATTCGTGAGTTAAGCGAGGAATTTTCTGAGGTAAAAGGAATAGACTTAGCTGGGAATTATGGGCAAACGATTGCGCTACGAGTTGGGTTTGAACATGCACTTGGAAACGTGATTGTGGCCATGGACGGAGATTTGCAGCACGATCCTGCTTATATTCCACAGTTTCTCAGTTTGATCGAACAAGGTTACGACCTAGTAGGTGGTTCGAAAGAAAAAAGACCTGATAGCTGGCTGAGGTCAAAACTTTCGGAAGTGGCACATGGAACGATTAGCAATGTGGCAGGAGTGAAGATGAGCTATTTCGGGGCGACTTTTAAAGCCTATAGAAGTTATCTGTTGGATAATGTGAACATGTTGGGCGACACACATCGTTTCCTTGGTGCAATCGTAGCCAGAAAAGGAATACGCTATGTGGAAGTTCCTATTACGATTCGTGAGCGTAAGCATGGGGAAAGTAGTTACAAGATCACCAAGATGTTTCGTGTAGTATTGGATTTGTTCTTCCTCAAGTTTTTTCTCTCTTATATGCGGAAGCCGTTTCGTTTTTTCGGAACCATTGGGTTGACTTTGTTCTCGGTTGGATTGGTGATATGTCTCACATTTATGGTGGGCAACTTTTTGTTAAAATTGAATATCAAAGAAGATTATTTGGCCGAATTTCTTTTCAGTATAGCATTTGCACTTGGTGGAATGATGTTCCTGAGTATCGGAATTTTGGCCGAAATGGGTTCTTACAATTACTTCAACAAAAATCAACGCCAGCCTTATTCGGTACGAAATGTGTTCAAGCGAATGGATGGGGCTGTTTTTAAATAGGTATTGGGTATTAGGTTTTGGGTGTTAGGCCTAAAACCTAATCTATCAATCCCAAACCGTGTTCTGTGTATCACATAACACAATTATTCCGCTCTGTGAGATACAGTTGAGGTAGAGTGAGTCCTAACCTAAATCCTAATACCCAAAACCTAATACCTAAAAAAAACCTTGAAAATCATCATCAATGCAGACGATTACGGTTGGGACGAGGATGCCAATCAAGGCATTCTCACTTTGGTGCGAGCGGGTGCACTTTCCAGTCTTAGTATCATGGCCAACATGGCCGATGATTATGCCTTGAAAAACATGGCGATCCATACAAATACAGTTTCCACGGGTATCCATGTCACATTGAACGAAGGAAAGCCCGTTTCGAATCCGATTCAAATTAGAAGTTTGTTGGATAAGAATGGATGCTTTTTTAGCTCGTCTGAACTTTTAAGAAAATTTTCATGTGGATATGTGAAGCCCTATCACATCGAACTGGAAATTAGGAACCAGATAGGTAGATTGCGGGATTTTGGGATCGACATTTCACATGCCGACAGCCACCAACATCTTCATCAATATCCTTTTCTTGGGAAGATTATTTTAAGTGTGTTGCAGAAAGAAGGCATCAAAAAAGTAAGGAGATGCTTGCCCGAAACTACCAATGATTTTAGGAGGAAAGTGTTAAATGGATTTCATTTTCTTTCTAAAAATAATTTGAAGCCTTTCAAAAGCCCGGAACTCTTGGTGACTTCATTTGCCCATCAAACGGACGCTAATTTGACAATCTTTGAAAGCTCGATTCAAGAACTGCAAAAGCGAAAGATAAGTGTGGCAGAATTCATGTGCCACCCAGCTCTTTCGAACCGAGAAGATTCGTACCTGAATCGGAAAGCGGAATTCGATTTCTTGTTTTATGCACCTTGGCAAGACATATTGGACGCTGAAGGCATAGAGTGGGTGAATTATAAAAATCTTTGAGTTAAATCAATTCCGATGTCTTCGCCATTTCAATCGCTTCCTCTATACTATTTACCTTGAACTTACGCATGATGTTGAGGCGGTGTGTTTCGATCGTGCGAATGCTGATTCCATAATTATCGGCTATTTCTTTGTTGGCCTGACCGAAACTCACCAAACGCAAAATATCTTCCTCCCGTTTGGAAAGGCTTACGTTTGAGGCCATAAGCGTGTTTTCGTACATGCTAGGATTTGATCTCAATTCCTTATATTTCCTCACAAGGGTATCTGACACTTCTCCTATAAAATAATACTGTCCGTTGTTCACCGCTCTGATGGCATTGATGAAAATCTTGTTACTGGTATCTTTCAAAATAAAACCATGTGCGCCCATGTCGAGTGCGCTGGCTACGTAATCTTCACGGTCGTACAGGCTGAAGAACAATATTTTTGCTTTAGAGTTGGGTTTCAAGATCGATTTGCTCGTGTCTAAACCGCTTAGACCAGGCATTCTAATGTCCATAATGATGACATCTGGGTTCAGTTTGGAAGCAAGATCTATTGCATCTTCGCCATTGGCGGCTTCGCCAATTACCTCCATGTCTTCTTCGTTGTTGATGAGCTGCTTTACTCCGTTGCGGAATATTTCATGGTCATCCACAATCAGGAGTTGTATTTTTTTCATAATGCTATAGGTAGTTCTAGTTGTACTATGGTGCCTTTGCCTGGTTCGGAAGTGATAGTCAAATTACCTCCCAAAAGTTCGGCCCTTTCTTTCATATTCCGCAAACCGTTCGATTTTACAATAAATTCTTTACTGATAAGGTTGCTTTCGTCAAAGTAAAAACCTTTTCCGTTATCCTGCACGATTAGGTTCAGAAATTCTGAATCATTATCAATTTGGACAAATACTTTGGTGGCGTTGGCATGTTTGGCCACATTGTTGAGCGCTTCTTGGATGATACGGAAAATTCCTATTTCCACTTCTCTCGGCAAGCTTCCTGGTTGCAGCTTATCTTCCAATTCAAATTCCGTTCCTTGGCTAATGTCTCTGCAAAGTTTTACTAATTCTTTGATCGCTGCGCTTAGTCCGAAGTCTTCCAAAACGCTTGGCAATAGATCGGAACAGATTCGTTTTGTCTCGTTGATAATCGTTTTCAAAAGGTCATTTACGTGGGAAACTTCCCCATTTAAATGTGGATTTTTATGTTCTATCAATTCCATTTTCATCCGAAGGCTAGTAAGCATTTGCCCGATTCCATCATGGATTTCGGCAGCCACACGTTTGCGTTCTTTTTCTTGTCCGTTGATGATCGAGAAAGATTTTATTTTCCGTTCGGTGTCTTGTCTACGCAGTTTTTCTTCGGTCAATAGACGAAGTTCTCGTTCTGTGTTTTTACGTTTGGTAATGTCATTGCCCACTACAAGGTATTGGTACAATTCGCCTTTTATATCAATAAGTGGCATAAGCGTTACGTCTAGCCAGAAGCCAGTTCCGTCAGAAGCATGGTCGAAAATATCGCCTTGCCAAAATTCTTTTTTGCGCATTGGGTCGCGCACGTGTTCGTAAATGATGCTTTCTTGGTTGCCCATGTTGTTGTAAAACAGTTGTTTGCCTCTCAATTCGGACATTGAATATTTAGTCACATGGCAGTATTTGTCGTTGGCATACACAATGCGACATTGGTCGTCTGTTTTTACCAAATAAGTTGCTTTTTCGAGTGCGAATGTGAGGTCTCTTAATTCTTTATGCGATTTTTCAAGGGTAATATTAGCGTCTTGTATCTGCACAGCCAAGGTTTTGGCATTTCCTTCAGAATCCATCAAGCCTCTGATTATCTGTCGTATACGCATCGAAAGAGGATAAAAAATAAACATCCCTTCCATCATCAAAGTAAACAAAACAAAAATGAGCAAGATGTATTCGATCTCTTTCAGCCGTGCCACTCGTCCTCTAGAAAATCGGTCATAGTCAAACACGATCAGTTCCATCCCGATCATGTAGGCTTTTTCATTTTCCAATATTTTTGTCACAAAAGGTTTTATGTTGAGAGAATCTAGTGGTTTTGTACTGTAAAGCTCGACCACCATGCCATTTGATGCAGATTCTATTTCTAAATAAGGGCTTTTGATGATGGCAAACATCTGCTCCATTTCTTCCCTGTCGTTGGCGGGGAGATTGAGGAAATCGCTCCCAGTGGTTAGGCCGATATGAGATTTTTGCCATTGTCTAAGTGTATTCACAAATTCTTTCCGATTGGTTTCTATATCGCGTCCGCTTTCCAGAAGAAGTGCCGATTTGCAAAGTGTTTGACTGTAAGTTCTAAGTCTAGCCGCAAAATTGATGACATGTGAATCGTCTATCTGGTTACTTAGGTAACGCTGGATTAAAACTTGACTCAAAACCGTGATGATGGCAATCAGGGTAAGAGCAATTGCATACATTACGGTGAAGTACTTGAACGTATGTTGCTCTTGACCAATGTCTTTGAGAGGTCTGTTAAAAAAAACCATTCTTTTTTGTTTAAGGTTTAGGGATTTCTGATTAGTGCGGAACTCAAAAACAAAAACACTTCGTAAGTAAATATAGTATTTATTACGTAGGTTTTCGTTCGTATCTTAGCATCGCGTTTACACTTTATGCTTATCAAAGAAGAAGTCTCAGAATTAGAAATTTCGTTGGTCGAAAACAAATCGGTATTAACTACTTCCAAAGTATTTAAGCCTTTGAAAGTGTTTCAACTGAAGAAACAGAAGGCTTGCCAAATCGTGTTTTCGAATTACGGTGGCGGTTTTGTGGAAGGCGATCAGATCTTACTCAATGTTGATTGTAACGCAGGGACAACGACCGTTTTTTCGAGCCAAGCAAATACCAGAATTTATAAATCGACAGTTGGGCTAAAGGCGAGGCAAGAAATCAATGGCAAAATAGGAGAAGGTGCTTTTGTAGTGTACATGGGCGACCCTTTAGTGCCACAAGAAGACAGTATTTTTGAACAAGTTTTTCGGTGGAATCTAGAGAAAGATTCGGTTTTGCTTTTGGTCGATTGGTTTGAAGCTGGCAGAATCCTAAACAATGAACGTTTTGCTTTCAATTCTTTTTCGGCTGAAATGAAAGTAACAAAAGAAAACGTGGCGATTGTTTGGGACAAATTCAAAATAGAACCGTCTGCGACAAATGTAAATTCACCTGGTGCATTTTTACATCACAGTAGCTACCTCAATATATTTTTAGTAGGGAACGAAAGCTTGGAACGTGTACAAGCCTTGGAAACTCATTTGAGGTTTTTAGGACGTAAATATTTCCAAGAAGATAAGCCTTTGAAATTAAACGAACTAGAGCTCTTAGGAGCTGTTGCCAAGGTAAATGAAAAGGCTTTTATTGTACGTTGTTCAGCGAAAAGCAATGAAGCTTTGAGACCTTTTGTAAAAGAACTCTCTGCTATTTTGGAAGAAGAGAAGTTGTTGGGTTTTAATCCGTTGGCGAGGAAATTTTAGGAAGCGTTCAGCTACGTCATTTCATTTTTAGCTAGACTGTTGGATTGTAAATATGTTTATATTTGCTATCTTGA
>JAYVIX010000084.1:0-11407 GCA_043769845.1 Cytophagales bacterium | reverse complement strand
GGCTTGGGTATAGATGCCAATAGACTTTGAAACATTGTCCAGAACAGTGGCCATTTTGTTGCCTAATATAAATGTATATTGTTTCATTTCAATATTTTTTTAACATGTTAATATTATCTGCCTAGGATAATCATGTTCTGAAAACGCAAATAATTGGTATTTAGTATATTAAAATATTATTTTTATGTTACGTTTAGTGATTACTACCTAACAAATAGGAATGAGAAGTTTTAAATAGAATACAAAACCTCTTTCGTCAAAAAATGACTACAATCTTTGCCCTACAATTTTCACCATTTTCTCTTTCCAAACGCTAAAATCGCCTTCGATAATGTGTTCAATTCACCAAATTGAACTTTGAACATGAAACTACGAACTATCTAATCACCTGCACCCAGCCTTTTTCCGTTTTGGCATATTCGCTGTCTGTTATTTGGTAAAAGTACATTCCATCTGGAATGCTTTCGGCTGCCCAATGGTCTGAATAATTGGAATGAAAATAGATTTTATCGCCCCAGCGGTTGTATACATCCAAGTTTACTGTTCGGTTGTCTTCGGTTCGTATTTTGAAGGTGTCGTTTTTGCCATCGCCATTGGGAGTAAACACGTTGGGGATAAAAATGGGCGAACAATCTTTGGTACTAACAACAATGGTATCTGAAGTTTGGAAGCATTTGTTGGATACCGAGACACTGTAATTCCCTGCCCCTTTTGCTTCGATTGTTTGATTTTGGTTGCCAGTATTCCAAGTAAAATTCATTGCATTTTGCGAACCTGCATCTAGCAATATATTTTTACCAAGACAAATAATAGTATCCTTGCCCAAATAGACGGGTTTTGGTGGCAAAATATTAAAAATCTCAACGCTGTCTTTTACAATACAAGATTCTGGACTAGTAGCTTGAATGATGTACATGCCTTCTTGCGAAGTGCTGAGCTCGGCTCCTGTTTGGCCATTGCTCCATGTATAGTTGTTGTAGCCATTTGCTGCTTTTAGGCTTATTTGTTCCTCGGGGCATTTTTGCAATTGCTCGCCTATTTGCAACTGATTCTTTTTGTAGGAATAGGCTTTTACCACAATGGTATCACTCAGTACACCACAACCAAAATCGGCTTGTACGATATAGGTGCCTGCTTTAGAAACTGAAATAGTACGACCAGTATCGCCAGTGTTCCATTTGTAACTATCGAAACCTTGCTGGGCGGCAAGTTTTAGTGGCTGGTCTTTACCACAAAAGAGAGTGTCTTTGCCTAAATTTAGTTTTAAATGATCGGGAGGAATGGCTGTGAGGCTGAGGTCATCTATATAATAATCAGAGACATAGCCTGATGCATATTGTGGGTCGTTGAAAAATGGTTTTATTTTAGTTTTATCTTTTGATCTAAAATTCCCCAATGTAAAATATCTTTCCCCACCATGTGCGGTATAAATACCAGTGAATTCCATAAAAGAGCCGACTTTGTCAAAAAAATTAGTTGAATCGTTCTCGATATCAGGTTTTACTTTTAATATAAATTCTTCTATACTAGGATAGTAAACACTATCATTGGTAAAGGCTACGCCAAAAGAGCTTGTTGTAACCATATAGGGATCTCTATAGGCATCTCTAGCTCGATAGTCAGGAATCTTTAGAAAAGAACTAAAGCGATACCTGCACCCTTTTTGGAGAGGCTTTGTGAAAGTGCCTTGTAATAGTGAATTAGGGGCTGTCGGATTTTCACGAACGGAAAACAAACGAAATTCTGCCATAGCTAATTTGTCTTTGGCAGGTATAAAATCCCCTAGACAGCTCGGGACTCCCACATAATTCATAGAGAATCCGATTCTTTTGCACTCAACCGGTGCGTATACATAAAAACTGACATACGAATTAGTAGGAAGAGAATAACTATTCTCCGAAAATTCATTCAGGTTTTGAATAACTCTTTTGTTTTTAGGTTTTAGATAAAATGGGTACAAATCACAAAAATCCAAATGACGATGTAACGTATCATGCGACCAACACCAGTTCATGTCTTCAAAACTAGGGTTCCGGATCAGGTTTTCTTGTGCTTGGGTCTTGTTTAAAATACAAGTAAAAAGGATCAGTACAAGCAATATTTTTTGCATAGCTATAAACGCAAAAAAGAAATACGCCCGAAAGCGTATTCCTAAAGTGAACATTGATTAAACTACTTAGTGGTTTTTACAATCTTGCCTACTATTGCTTTGTCGGTATTCAAGCGGTAGTAATAGATGCCATCTGGCAGGTTTGCAAGGTCTATGGCTTGGGTATAGGTGCCTATAGACTTTGAGACATTATCCAAAACAGTGGCCATTTTGTTGCCTTGCGCATCGGTAATGCTTAGGCTCACATTGGTTTCGTTTTCTAGCACATATTGTAGCGTGGCTTTGCCTGTGCTTGGGTTAGGGTACATGGCATGGCCTTGGCTGGCAAGCGTTTCTTGGGTGCTTGTGATTTCTTCCACATCGCCCATACGTGCACCGATAATAGAGTTTTGAAAATAGCCTACCTTAGCAACACTAGTACCACATGTATTTGCCATTTTGAGCGAAAGCTTATACACCTGATTCTGATTAGCAACTTGATTAAAATAACTTGACACTTGTCCGCATTTATTAAATGTATAGTAATTTAAACCTATAAAAGGTTGTTGTGTATTGGCATAGGTATTTCCTGGCACAGCAGTTCCTACTGGGAAATTACATACCGTTTGAAGCACAGTTCCATTGCTTTGGTTCATCTTTTCTATGGTCATCGTGTACGTTTCAATGTATCCATCCGACCCTTTTGGGTTGATACCTAATGCTAATGTTCCTAATTGTGCGGGTGCTGCCAGTGTGGTAAAGTCTGGATCATAAGAATTCCCGTCTCCAGCCACAAATGAATAATCAGCGGTAGTCGCAGACAATGTACTTACCTTTAACAATGCATTTCTCGACAGCACAGGGTTACAATTGTCTTTTTGTTCGACAGTAAGTAGAAAATAACCTGTATGTGTTTTTAGGTAGTTACCATTTACAGTACCAAGATCGTATGATGTTGGAAATGGTCCATTGAGCCACGATTCTACATAATTGGTAGTACCTATACCCGAAACTACACCACCTGTAGCATTGCTACTCTGAATACTAAACCTGTATTGTACAGCATTAGTACTAGTAGGCGTGAGGCCTATAGACTTGCAATTGAACACATTGTAGGCACCAGAAGTAAGTGACAGCAAGACACCGTTGTTGCTCGCTTGCAAACCTGTGTAGGTAAATTGGTTTTGGGAGTTGATAATTAAATCTTGAGTAATGTCGCCATCGCATCCGTTGCTAAATTTTAGCCTTACCAAATAGTAGCCAGGGGTAGTACGGATATTGGTAGCCAATAGTGCAATATCTTGCGCATCGGGATAGGCTGCCGATACCGCACCAGAAGTGTACAACTGTGTACCCACTGTACCTGTGGCACTAGAGGCAAAAATAGTCAGTGTATAGTTCTTGTAATTCGAAGTGGTAGAAGCCAATGTTACTGGTTTACAATTGTATACGGTGTAAATATTGCTCGCAGGAGTCACCACTGTACCATTGCTTTTCACTATGGGTGTTGGGTAAATAAGAGTTCCTATTCCTCTGAAATTGGCATAATTCTCGCCATCTATTTGGTCGGGAAGGCTGTATTGCATGTCTAATTGTACCGCACCGTTACTCACAATCGTTTGAGTAAACGATGTAGAAAGGGCTGATGAATTATTTGCTATATTAAATTTTACCAATTTGCCACTGGTATTGACCATATACAAAAAACCATCATAACCCAATTCTATATGGCTATTGGTATTGTTATTGGCATTGTTTGTGGTAGTATCGACTCGAGTCCCAGTTAAACTGGCTGGAACATTTGAAGCTGTTACTTTATAAATCCCGTCTCCCACTTTGGTATTGCCCGATCTTACACTGTAATACAGATCGCCATTGGGCATGAATTCAACCCCAAAAGTGGCAGAAATCAAATCGGAATTTTTACGGGTACTTTTATTTAGACTAGTATTTGAAATCGCTTTTGTAGCATCAAGTGATGCCGCAAAAACTTGACCACTTTCCACACTTCCCCACGCTATCTTAGAGCCATCGTGGCTCAATTCTACATCGGAAGGATAGATACTAGAAGGATAAGTTGGACTAGCTGGCCATGTAGCTTGCGCCACAAATGGACTTACACCAGTGCTGGTTATATTGTACATGCGATAGCCCAGATTGGTTACCACATACAATTTTCTATTTCCGTTTGATTCCGCTTTGGATACCGCAAGACCTGCATGCAAATTCCCAGGAATAATATCGTTGGCAGTATTGGTAGCCACCGTTTCTGTCAATACTGGATTTGCTCCTTCAAGATTTACTTCAACAGACCTTAAGGCAAAACCTGAACCGGAGAATCTAACTCCTAACCATATTACAAGATATTTTTTACACGAACCAGATATTGGAACAATTGCAATTTCTTTTTGTGGTATGCTATAAGTATTGCTCGTACCAAGAGGAATGGTAGAATATTGCATAGTGCCAATCATATTGCCATCCGCTTTATACACATTCAAATTTTTTACATAAAAAAGCAAGTTTCCATTTGCATCATAAGCACCATTGGCTACCCTATATTGTTCGTTGGTAGCCAATGGAAGCGCTGCAGAACCAGCTGTTGGCGCAAAATTGAACCTATTAGGAGGCAATGTCCAAGTGCGCATCTGATTTTGTGCGGTAGCTTGCATAGCATAGGCTGCCAAAGCGGTGGTAGCTAGCATTCTAGCCGTTTTGAAAAAGGAAAATTTACCCCCCCCATTTTTAATGTGTTTTGTTTCATATTATTTGTATAATTTTTAATTATTAACCCTCAAATGTATGTCAGGAAATTTACTGTATAGGTATGCTTTTTTGCTTAGACCCAAAAATACAATCAAACCATTACGAGTAATCGCTAGGCGCAAACATTCAACCTATTAATATCCAGTTATTTACTAAAAATATTATTTTTATGTTACGAGTTAGTAATTACTACTTAACAAATAGGAATGAGGGAGTTTTCAACTTGATTTAGATAATATTCACTTCCATTTCCAACTCAATTCCAAATTTTTCTTTCACCGATTGCTGAACCGCTTCGGCCAACTGCTTCACTTCAAGGCCAGTTGCATTGCCAGGATTGGTTAGTACCAAGGCTTGCATTTTGTGCACGGCTGCATTACCCAGGCTTTTGCCTTTCCAGCCGCATTGTTCGATCAGCCAACCTGCAGCCACTTTTTTGAAGCCTACATTAGCCGTGTCGTAGGTGGGCATTAGTGGGTTTTCGTCCAGAAGCCCACGACATTGTGCGGCTGGTATTTCAGGGTTTTTGAAGAAACTACCGGCATTTCCGACTACTTTGGGGTCAGGAAGTTTGCTACTTCGGATCGAAACTACGGCTGCACTGATGTCTTTGATTGTAGGCTCTGATACTTCCATTTCTTGCAGCACCTGCTGAATGGCTCCGTAACTCATTTTTAGTTTATGAAAACCATTTTTTGTCAATCTAAAAATGACTGAACATACAAAATAGCGTCCTTTGGCTTCTTGTTTGAAGATACTTTCTCGATAACCAAAACGACATTGTTCTTTATTCAGCGTAACGATTTCGCCCGTCTGAAAATCAAACGCTTCTAGGGAAACAAAAACGTCTTTCAGTTCCACGCCATATGCTCCAATATTTTGAACTGGAGATGCACCCACCGTTCCCGGAATGAGCGAAAGGTTTTCGATTCCGCCCCAATTATGGGCCACACATGTTTGTACAAATGTATGCCAGTTTTCGCCTGCGCCAGCTTTCACCAAAACCAATTTTTCGTTTTCGTCTTCGAAAGAAATGCCTTCGATTTGGTTATGAATCACGAGTCCGTCAAAATCTTGGGTAAAAAGCATGTTGCTACCACCGCCCAAAATCAAGATTTTCTTGGCCGATTTGTAGACCACGCTTTGCCAAACGTGGCGCAATTCTTCGACAGACTTTACTTGAGTATACAGTTTGGCCGAAGCCTTTATTCCAAATGTGGTGAGCGGTGCGAGAGGAAAGTTTTCTGTCATCTTCAAAAATCGAATTCAAATTTACCTTAATAAAGAAGCAGACCAAAAATGAGCTAAAAGTTTGCGTAATTTGCGTTGCTTTAAGGGAATTATTTTTTATTTCAAATTGAAATTGCGCCACTTCATTTTATTCATCACTCCATGGCTTTTGGCGGCATCGCTTGTTTGGTTCCATTACAAACCTGTCTTGCAACTGTGGCCTACCAATCGTGGCGTACACACCTATAGCGATAGCACCACGAGCGACCATGGCAATTCGGGCATTCGCATTGTTTCGTCTGATCATCAAAAACTAGTCTACGAATATTCCTTGGGCGACCAATTCATCTATCCTTATGTCGGACTGTCGTTCAACGAAGACAGCCTTTCTGATATGTTGGATCTGAGCGATTATGATTATTTAGAAATTGATTTCGAAGCCAATTTGTCGCAACGAATCCCCGTGGTATTGAATCAAAACGTGAAAGGTTTTTCGGTTCGAAATCAAGGAGCGACCTATCGGCCATTGACCCAAGAAATGGAATACGACCCTACGAAACGTATTTACAGGCTGCCTTTGGATAAGTTTGAAACGCCTTCTTGGTGGTACAAAACCAAAAACATCACCGAAAGCAAAGTGGGTAAGCCCGATTTGTCGCGCATTCACTATGTACAGTTTCACAATTGTCAGATGTTGCCCAAAGAGGTTGTAGAAATTTCGAGCATCTATTCTTTGGCATTCCACAAAGACATAGAAATTTGGTGGTGGCTCGCAGGATTTTTGCTTTTGCTTTATTACGGAATGTGGTTTCTGATTTCTTACTTCAGCAAATCGCCTATCAAAATATTTCCTCGTAAAGAGCTGTTGATGAATAATTTGGCTGACGAGGAATCGACTAAAGTACTCGACTATTTAGCGCAACATTATTCCAATCCTGATCTTGTTTTAGAAACTATTCAGAAGGAATTAGGCATTTCGGAAACCAAAATATCGGCCATTCTGAAAGAAACGGCCGACATGAGTTTCAAACGTTACCTCAACCACATTCGTACCGAAGAGGCAAAGCGATTGCTGCGCGAAACCGACCGCCAAGTGATGGATATTGCCTATAAAGTGGGCTACGGAAATGTATCACATTTCAACCGAGTGTTCAAAGAAGCCGAAAATTGCTCGCCAAATGAATATCGGAAGAATGGGTAGGTTCAACGTTTCAGACCCTAACTATAATCATTGCAGATAAAAAACGTATCCGTTCAATGATAATCCAGCCTATTCGTTTTCTGAAAGTAGACGGTTCATTTCGCGGATGATTTGATCAAGTTCGTTGGCATTTTCTTCGATCAATGTCATTAATTTGGCCAATTCTCTCGGATCACTTTTGGCAATAATTGCCAAGCCCAATATCCTTGCCAAAGGTCCACGAACAAGGTGTGAATTTGAAAAAGCGTATTCTCTGATCCGATTGTTTTTGTCTTCTAATTCTTTGGTTCTGATTTTTATTAATTCTTCCAGGTGGTCGTTTATGGCGTTTATCTCGACTCGTTGACTCTCGATTTCCTTATTTCTTTCCTCCAATTCATTCGTGCGTTCTTTTACTTTTTGTTCTAGTTCACGATTTACTTTTTCTTGCAGTTCACTATTTTTGGCTAATTCTATGAATAATTTTTCACTTGCTTCGTTTTTCTGTTTGTACGTTTCTTTCACCGATTCGCCTATGCTGATCGACAAAAATATAAACTGAGTCACGATGCCTACATTGAGCGCGTAAACTGTGCAAAGGTTTGATTTGAGCCAACCCAAATGCTCGAGCCATGTGATGATAAAGGCGAGGTCGAGAATGAAATAAGCCAGAATATACCATTTGGCGGGCCTATAACCCGAACTGTATTCCATAAGACCAACTGCGAGTACTACTTGCACCAAAATCAGATCAATGATTTCCCAAGGAAAAATGAGCGCATTTAGGATTTGAATCAAAAACAGGATTGCTCTAATGCCCAAGAGAAAAAACAGAATGTTCTTTTTTAGTTGACATCTGGTGTTGAGTTCCAAAAATGTGACTGCAAAAAGGAGCATTCCGCTAATGCAAACAAAGGAGCCAAAATTGTCCATGTAATAGTTCAATTCTGGACTATCGCCCCATAAATACTGAAAACCAGTTCCATTCAGACTCATCTGATACACCAGAATACCGATTACTTGCATGACGTAAAAGAGGTAATGCAATTTTCGTAGCAAAATGAAATACAGCGAGTTGTGAAAAACCATCAACAATAAAAGGCCATAATAAATACCGAAAAAAAGATATTCGGTCAGGCTATAAGAAATCGAGCGGCTATACGATCGGATGACAGGTTCTAGAATGTTTATTTTACGGGAAAAGAAGCGTATATAAAAAGTTTGAGTTTGATTTTTAGGCACATTTAAATGAAAAATAATATTTTTATGTTCTACATCTCTGCGTACAAATGGAAATTTGTAACCTACCTGTTTAGAAACGAATTGGCCATTTTTATCAACCTGATAAAATGTGACTTCGTCAATGTCGTAATCAAAAAGCTCGAGTAGAAAGTCTTTTTCGCTTTGGTTCAATACCGAAAAACGGATCCAATAGGCAGAAGTGATTTTTGTATTTTTGAAATCGGAAAAGGTGCTGATTTTAAAATCGGTGGATTTTTCCTGAATAATTTGAGTGAAATCTACTTTTCTGGAAGCGTCTTCCCAATAATCTACAAATTGTCTTGTGACAAATTGTTCGCTAGAACTATCGTGCAATACAATGGATTGAGCGGCATAGCTAATTGTATTAAAATGAAATATAATTAATATAAAAAAGGCAATGCTTAAAAAATGAATCTTCATCTGATCTGCTTGATAGTGCCTATAACGAGATTCAAAGAATCATAGTTATGTCCTTTGTAAAGGCCCTTTTACCAAAAAATAAGAAAGAGTACTAAAAATACAACGATCATCGTCAGATACATTAATGCGTCCACGCTGATGTATTCCTTCCATTTTTTGTAGAAATCGATGATTTTGTTCATAAACTTGCAGAAAGAATAGAGTCAATGTCCAAAGATATACATTTTGCGCTTCTAGGTTTTGGTCAAATTGGCAAAAAGCACGCCAGATTGATCGCAAATTGCCCCAATGCCGCTTTGGTAGCGATTATCGAAAGCAATCGTTCGATCATTCCGGAAACAAATACCATTCCTGTTTTTGATTCCTTAGCCGATTTCTACTCACAAGGTGGCATAGTGGATGTGGTGAGTGTGTGTACTCCCAATTTTTTGCATGCACAGCATAGTATCGAAGCTATTGAACTAGGTTGCCATGTATTGTGTGAAAAACCGATGGGCTTGCGAAAAGTCGATTGCGAACAAGTGATCAACAAATCGTTGCAAAAGGGAAAATCGGTGTTTGTGGTGATGCAAAACCGATACAGCACAACGGCTGAATGGTTGAAATCTTTGGTAGATGATGCTATTCTTGGAGATATCTATATGGTTCAGGCCAATTGTTATTGGAATCGAGACGAGCGTTACTACAATGGAAGTGCTTGGAAAGGCAAAAAAGAGATGGATGGTGGCGTTTTGTTTACCCAATTCAGTCATTTTGTGGACATGCTTTACTGGTCTTTTGGCGACATGCATTCATTCAAATCATCTTTCCATAATTTCAGTCATCAACATTTGACCGAATTTGAAGACAGCGGCACTGTCAATTTCGAATTTGAAAAAGGCGGAATGGGAATGATTAATTTCAGCACTTCGGTTTGGGACAAAAACATGGAAAGTTCTTTGACTGTGATTGGCCAAAATGGGAGTTTAAAGATTGGCGGCCAGTACATGGAAAAGCTTGAATATTGCCATATCAAGAATTATAGCGCACCTGAACTAGGAATTAAAACAGTCGAGCATCGAAATGGAGTTTTTGCTGGCAACGATGCGCATCACTTTTTGTCGGTTCAGAACGTGGTGGAAACGCTCAAAGGTCAGAGTAGTATTTCGACTAATGCCTTGGAAGGAATGAAAGTAGTAGAAATGATAGAGATGATGTATCGCTAAAACTCTATATTTGGGAGCAGGTCTGAAAAATAACGCATAACCTTCGTATATCAAGCACGTAACACTACCCACAAAACTGGCGCAAATTGAGACTCTTTTTAAGATTATTTTTTGTTCTGTACGTCTCTTCAAGCGTGTTCGCTTCGGATACTCTTGTGCTTTCGCCCAAAATCAATCAGTACGCAGCTTCGTATCAATTTATTGATATTCTGGAAGATACATGCAGAAAAATAACCATAGATCAAGTTTCTTCCGCAGAATATGCAGATAAATTTGTTCAGAATAAAGAACAACTTCCTCGTAATATTAATACCAAATCAGCCTATTGGATACGGTATACGGTTCTGAATGATTCGGATTCTACCACTAAATGGCTACAAGAATTCTACGATTCTTCGATTGAAAAATTGTATTTCTATTTGCCAGATGGAAAAGGTGGATACAAAGAATTTGAAGGCGGCAACTCGTTTGATTTTGGAACAAAGCGAGTGCAGCACAAGAACTTTGTTTTTATGCTTCCCGATTTTCATGGCAAAACGATCACCTATTATGCTCGGGTAGAATCGAAACATCTCAACTTTATGCTCTCAGTAGTGCGTACCTACGAACGTTTTATGTTCTACGCACTAAATGAATATTATTTCCTTGGAGTATTTTATGGTTTGATTGTAGCCATGGCTTTGTACAATCTGTTTATTTTCATCACCACGCGCGACAAAACGTATCTTTGGTATGTACTGTATGTGTGTTCTAATGCGCTGTATTGCATGTCGTTGGACGGTACAGGGTTTCATTATATTTGGAGAACATTGCCAGAAATCAACCCATATGTGACCTCCATTTCGCTCTTTATGATGGTGATGTGGGTATTGCTTTATACTGAATATTTCTTGTCGCTCAGAACACTGGCGCCTGCATTTTACAAGATTCTTAATTTCATTATCATTTTCAGAGCCATCATTTTTGTGGCAGAGTTTTCGTTAGTGCCGAATTTGAAGAATACCATGTTTTTCGATGCCGCACCGATGATTTTTTCTTACATAGCCGTTATTTTGGCTTTACGAAAAGGATTCAAGCCGGCTTGGTATTTCATGGTTGGTCTTACATTTCTGTTGATTGGTTTTGTGGTTTCAAACCTGACAGTCAATAGTATTTTCGGTTTTTCTCTTCCGAATAATATTTTTACAGTTTATAGTTTCAATTTCGGTACGGTCATTCAGATGATGTTTTTATCGTTTGCCTTGGCCGACAGGA
>JAYVIX010000083.1:0-5012 GCA_043769845.1 Cytophagales bacterium | reverse complement strand
ATATTTCGATTATTATTTATCGCTTTCCTGATTCCTTTTTTCGTTGTAGGCCAAAATCCAAAACAAACGGCCAAACGAAATAAAGCAGGTAAGAAAGCGGCCAAAAATGCTAAAAATGAACCTTATGAGTACAAGCCTACTTCATTCGATTCAGACAAAGATGGGGTAGAAGACTATACCGACAAATGTCCAGGAACACCAAAAGGAACTAAAGTAACTACTTTTGGTTGTCCGATTGACACCGATTTTGATGGTTTGTATGATTATGAAGATTTGTGTGTCAACGAACCTGGCCCAAAAGACAATAAGGGTTGCCCATACGCTGACAAAGATAGTGATGGAATTCTGGATAAAGACGATGACTGTCCAGAAGTAGCAGGCTTACCTCAGTTTAAAGGTTGCCCAGATACAGATAAAGATGGTCTTCCTGATACAAAAGACAAATGTCCGAACGAGTTTGGGCCGATAGAATTTGGTGGCTGTCCTGATACAGATGTAGACGCAGACGGTGTACCTGATCACAAAGATCTTTGTCCTAAAACGCCAGGTGTGATTTCAAACAAAGGATGCCCACAAATGTCGCCCGAACAAGCTAAAGCGTTACGTCATGCTTTTGATAATCTACTATTCGAATCGGGCAAAGATGTGATCAAACAAGAATCATATTCGTCTCTGAATGAGCTAGGTAAAGTGTTGATCAAAGATGACAAAGCTAAAATATACTTGGAAGGACATACAGACGATGTAGGAAATGACATGGTCAATCTTGACCTTTCAAGAAGACGTGCAGAAGCAGTTAAAAAGTATTTAACCGATATGAGTGTGGCCGACTTTAGAGTAAGAACGGATGGATTTGGCGAAACCAGACCAGTTTGTTCGGAACTATCAGACGACTGTCGCAAGAGAAACCGCAGGGTAGAAATGAACATTTATTATGAATAGTCTTTATTCGTAGAGATTTAAAAAGCCAGAGATATATTCTCTGGCTTTTTTTATTCCAATATGTTTTGCTGTAATGGAATAAAAATCGTACTTCGTCTTCCAATTGAACTGTACTAAAGTACTTTGACTGCCGACCAAATAAAAGCCCCTATAAGCCTTGAAATGGACATCTTTGAACGTAAGTTTGAAGATTCTATGAAGTCGAACGTGATGCTGCTTGATAAAATCATGCACTACATCGTTCGTAGAAAAGGCAAGCAATTGCGACCAATGTTTGTTTTTTTGGTTGCCAAAATGCTAAAAGAAATCAATGAAAGCACTTATCGAGGTGCTGCATTAATCGAGCTCTTGCACACTGCCACGCTCGTGCATGACGATGTGGTGGATGAAGCTGCCTATAGGCGTGATTTTTTTTCAATTAATGCCTTGTGGAAAAACAAAATTTCGGTTTTAGTAGGTGATTTTTTGCTTTCAAAAGGCCTAAAATTGGCGGTTGAAAATGAAGAGTTTTTGCAATTAAAGATTGTAAATGAAGCCGTTCAGCTGATGAGCGAGGGCGAATTGCTCCAAATGGAAAAAGCAAGAAGCTTGGACATTACCGAAGAAGTGTATTTTGATATCATAAGCAGAAAAACAGCGTCACTTATTTCGTCTTGTTGCCAAGTAGGAGCAGCATCGGTGTCCAATGATCCTGCTGTTTTGCAAACAGCCAAATTGATGGGCGAAAAAACAGGAATTGCATTCCAAATAAAAGACGATTTGTTCGACTATGGTGACGAGGAAATTGGGAAGCCTTTAGGAATTGACATCAAGGAAAAGAAAATGACTTTGCCACTCATTTATGCACTGAACCAAGCAGGCTGGTGGGAAAAGAAAAAAATTATTTATATCATTAAAAACCAAACTGAAAGCACTAAAAAGGTGAAAGAAGTGATTCAGTTTGTAAAAGATAAAGGTGGTTTGGATTATGCCACTCAGAAAATGCTTTTGATCAAAGATGAAGCGATTGCTTTGCTCCGTACTTTTCCCGATAATGAAAGTAGAGCATCGCTCGAAAATTTGGTGAATTACACAATTGAGAGGAAGAAGTAATCTTTCATTTATTCCTTAACAGTAAATTAGTACGTAATAGATTCAGCTTTTTTTAACAGATTCAGAATTCTATTTTTCGCTAATTCAAAAAAAACTAGCGATAATAGAAATTATATCAATGCCATCATAGAAGATATCAACACAGAGGTAGTTGACAGGTACAAAGAGAAATTTTAGAATTAGTGAATTCTTAAAATTTCTCTATCAAAATCTACTTCCTCTTTCCCTTCCAAGTTCCCTTTTTTTCACCAGTTCTATGTGTTTTTGGTCGTTTCACTTCAGGATGATAGGCTGGCCCAGCACCCAAATCGGTTGGTATTTCTAGTTTTGGAATGTCTTTTCCAATCAGACTTTCGATTCTGAAAAATTTCTGCTGGTCTTTTTCGTTGATAAGCGTAATTGCCGTCCCTGTAGTATCGGCACGTGCCGTACGACCGATTCGATGTATATAATCCTCAGGATCAGGCGGTGTGTCGTAATTAATCACCAAATTGATACCTTCCACATCTATTCCTCTCGACAAAATATCGGTTCCGATGATGATGCGCAACGATTTGCTTTTGAACTCTCGCATGATGATTTCGCGCTCGTTTTGCTCCAAATCGGAATGAAAACCTTTGGCTGCGTAGCCTGCACGTTGCATTTCACGCTCCAAATCTTTTACCTTTTCTTTGGTAGAAGCAAAAATAATCACACTTTTAAACAACTCATTAGCAAGCACTTCTTTCACGATTCCCATCTTTTGGTTGTCGTACACCACGTAAGCTTGTTGCAAAATACCTTCGGCAGGTTTCGAAATGGCAATATTGATTTGAGTTGGATTTTTTAGGATTTTGCTGGCCAAGGTTCTGATCCTTGGTGGCATGGTGGCTGAAAAAAGAATGGTTTGTCTTTCGGCAGGTAAATAATTGATAATCTTTACGATATCATCAAAAAAACCCATATCAAGCATTCGGTCGGCTTCGTCCAATACCAAATGTTTGAGATGTTCGAATTTCATTTCACCCGATTGCAAAAGCGCAATCAAACGGCCAGGCGTAGCAATCACCATATCTGCACCTTCAAGCATTGCTTTTTTTTGCTGATCCCAAATAGCACCACTTCCGCCACCATACACGGCTATTGAACTCGCATCTATAAAATACGAAAGCCCTTCTACTTGCTGATCAATTTGCAAAGCCAACTCGCGTGTAGGCGAAAGAATCAGGGTATTCAAATGCCTAGTTTCAGTATTTAGGATTTTGTGCAAAATGGGAAGCACAAAAGCGGCCGTCTTTCCAGTACCCGTTTGTGCACAGGCGATCAGGTCGGTTCCATTCAGTATCACAGGGATGGCTTGTTCTTGAATAGGTGTCGGTTTGGTATAACCCATGGAAGTAAGACCTTCGATAAGTTTGGGATCGAAATTGAAGTCGCTAAATGTCAAGTAATTACTATTTTAAAATACAAAAACGTAAGCTAACTAAAATAAGCCGATATACAAGGTTTTGAATTTCCGTTTCTTCCAAACCAATTGTGCTAAAAGAACGGGAATACTTTCAAATACAACACCTTCCATAAAAAAAAGAATAAATCTGTTGGTCGCAAACATTGTTTTAGGCGGCAAAATCTTAATTTTGCAAGTCAACGTCATCAATGCTAGTGAATACACCTGTCAAAATTTCAAAAAAAGAGCTGGCTGCTCAACAAGAAGCTGCTTTAATTCAGCAAAGAATTGATTCTAAGCGCATGAAAACCTATGCGGCTGATACTTGGAAGAAATTCGAAAATTGGGGCAGAGAATCTGGCTTGCTTTCTCAACATCTTCAAACTTACTGTTTCGCCATTTCTGGTCGTATCAGAAAAAATTTGAAATTTGAAGGATTTGAAGTTTCGAACGGAATGAAAATCCTAGAAATTGTAGAAGAAAATATGCCAGAACTTTTGGTTGAAGAGGAAGTACAGCCTGACGTTAGAAGATATCCTAAACTAGAAGTAAATCTGGACGTGCTGAAACAAGCAGTACTTTGGGACAAGAAGAATAAAAAATTGAAAAACATCTCGTTCACTTTCATGTCCGAATTGGCCAATGAACGCAAAACTTTATCGGAACAAAACAAAAAAATAGCTACTTGGAACTTGGAAATCCTTCAGAAATGCGGTTTCGAATACAAAGAAGCTGTTGCAAGCGAACAATAATCCAATAGCAATGAAGCGCTATCAATAAGTGATTTACTGATAACGCTTCATTTATTTAAAACATTTTTATTCCGAAAATTACTTTTAGCAAAGTCCTCATACTGAGTATAATAATCAAAATTCCAACGATTATCATCAACGTTTTGGCTTTTACCCTGCGGCAAATAATGGCAGCAAATGGTGCGGCAAACATTCCTCCAAAAATCAAACCTACAATAATAGTGGCCAACTGAGCGATTCCCTCCCACTCTTGCATTCCCAAAAAGATGGTAAACGAAAGTGCAGTACAAAGTGCAATGAAAAACTCCGCCAGATTGACCGAACCGATCGTGTAACGAGGGTCACGACCTGAACTTACAAGGGTTGTAGTCACCACAGGCCCCCAACCACCACCACCGATAGCATCTACAAAGCCACCAAAAAGTGCCAATGGAACCACGCCTGTAGTTTTGCTTTTCTTCTCTACTTTCTTGAATGCCTTACGGATAATGACAATTCCCATTATTAGTAAATAGCCTGAAATATAAGGCTTTAGCATTTCACCATCTAACATAGTAGAAAGAAACGCCCCGAAAACTCCTCCAATAATAC
This sequence comes from Cytophagales bacterium, assembly GCA_043769845.1. Classification (GTDB taxonomy): domain Bacteria; phylum Bacteroidota; class Bacteroidia; order Cytophagales; family UBA9547; genus UBA9547. The sequence continues at coordinate 209 of JAYVIX010000083.1, read as the reverse complement.
CAGGAATCAAAAGGCTTTGAAATAGCTTTTTATTGACATTCCCAAATTTTAAATGAGACAAACCTGAAACACCAGAAGTGAAAATTTCGGCAATATGCACACTCGCACTTGCTGCCGAAGGAGGCACGCCAGCACTCAGCAAAAAAGTAGTAGAACTCACGCCATAGGCCATGCCTAAAGCTCCATCAATCATCTGTGCGCCAAGACCT
>JAYVIX010000082.1:0-15716 GCA_043769845.1 Cytophagales bacterium | reverse complement strand
CCCACTCAAGAAGTTGACGCCAGAAAGCCAAATAAGTGCCAAGTCTTCTTTATGTTTTTCGATTTCAGATAAAATTTTCTCTGTTGAAAAACAATAATTCAAATCATGTTTTAACCAAACTATACTTTCGCCAGGATCGTAGCCTCTGAATTTCACATGTGTTTCGAGCGCAAACGTATCAGATGGAAACCCAATGCCTTCGGCTAAAATCTTGTTTCGTTTTGAATCTGGTGAATAAAACGATGCAAAAAGAAAATGGATATTGGAAGTAAGCGAACCATAAGGAACGACTTCGGTTTCTTGTGCTCCACAAAGATGCGCCAAACCAGGCTTTAGAAATTGGTGGTAATGAAACCAAGGATTTGGCTCTTCGAAATGTCCGTCAACGCCCTGATTTGCCCATTTATCGAGTTCCAATTGTAAATAATCTTTTGTTGCAATTGGCTGCAAACCAAGCGAATGACCGCAGAAATAGCTCAATGGAACGTTTTGATGCTTGGGAAGATGGAACATGTACTCTTTTTTACAAAGAAAAGCATTTCCATTTTTCTTGTTTCAATATCTTTTGATTTCGAACATTTCGTTTGATTTTTGAAATGCTTTATAATAGCTAAAACGAGTTCTTGCACAGTACAGAACTATTTAAACGCTAATTTTAGGCTGCAAAAAAATCCCAGCCCATGCCATTTTCCCAACTTGGACTTTCAGAGTCGCTTTTACAAGCCATTATCGCTCAGGAATATGCCGCTCCGTATCCCATTCAAGAGCAAGCCATTCCTCTGATTTTGCAAAAGCGAGATGTTTTGGCGATTGCTCAAACAGGTTCGGGCAAAACGGCCAGTTTTGTTTTGCCTATTCTTCAACTTTTACAACACAAAAAAGCGGCCAGTCATCGCTGTCCTAAAGTATTGGTACTGAGTCCAACGCGCGAACTGGCATTGCAAATTGCCGAAGTATTCGAACTTTTTGGCGCCAAATTGCCCACTAAACTCCGAGCCACCGCCATTGTGGGAGGCGTAAATGCCAATGCGCAAATAGATGCCATTCAAAATACGCAAATCCTAATAGCGACCCCAGGCCGATTGTTGGATTTGGTATCGAACAAAAAGGTGTTTCTTTCTGAGGTAGAAATATTGGTACTAGACGAGGCCGATAAAATGCTAAATCTGGGCTTCAAAGAAGAAATGGACAGCGTGTTTCAATCGCTTCCAACGGTGCGTCAAAATTTACTTTTTTCGGCTACGCTGAACGACAATGTGGACATACTGAAAAACATTGTCCTGAAAGATCCCATCACGATCGAAATTCAACCCGAAAGCCGAAATGTAGACTTGATAAAACAAACGGCTTATTTGGTGACCGAAGAACGCAAAGGGGGGTTCTTGCGCTATCTGATCAAAACCTTGGATATGCAACAAGTGTTGGTTTTCACCTCATCAACCCGCAGAGCCGACAATGTGGTAGAAAAACTTAAGAAAAATGGCATCGAAGCGGCCGCTTTGCATGGCGACAAAAGTCAGGCGGCTCGAACCGATGCCTTGCGGAAATTCAAAGCAGGAAGCGTTCGAGTATTAGTAGCTACTGACTTAGCTTCACGCGGAATTGACATTCAATTCCTGCCCTACGTGGTCAATTACGAGCTCCCCCGTTCACCTACCGATTATGTACACCGAATAGGCCGTACTGGTCGCGCCAATTCCACAGGCGAGGCCATCACACTTCTCACTGCCGAAGACGAACATCATTTCAAAATCATTCAAAAGAAGATGAAAAAGCAAGTGCCTATCGAGAATACGGACGAGGTTATTTTACAGGGATATTGACGTGGAACGATGAGGTATAATTGAAAACTAGAAGTAATAGACAAAAGTTGGTATTCCTGAAATTAAAATACATTTCAGGTTTTGCAGCATTTTGAGACAATGAAAGCCCAGGCCATCTTTGCGAAACGCAAAAAATACATCCTGTCAATAACTTATAGACTTTTAACTAAGCAATTGATTATTAGCCCACTATTTTGGCAGTCGTATAAAACTCTTTCAGATATTCGGGTTCGAAATAAGCGACATCTGCAAATGTTTGATTTTGGAACGCTTGCAAAGCCAAATATCCCATATTTTTGGCCAATGGATGATAATCAGAATAAAATCTAGCATTTGGGCTAGTAAAAAGTGAGGTGCATTTTTCAGCACCATTTCCTGCAAAAAGAATTTTTTGGCTTGAAAGTAAATCCTCAAAACTGATGTCGTCCAACACCATTGCATTTTCGGCCAATATGGTATTGCCTTCATTGTCGAAAACCCCACAAAATACTTCCATTCTACGAGCATCTATCATCGGACAAACGAGCGTATTTACATCTAATAAGGACAAAAGTCCCTCAGCCATTATCCGCAGCGTACTAATGGCGATCAACGGTTTATCAAGCCCAAAACAAAGTCCTTTCAAAGAAGCCGACCCAATACGTAAACCGGTGTAAGATCCAGGCCCTTGCGAGAGCGCAAAAGCATCCAGTTGTTTTAATTCTATTTTGGCCATTTTACATGCCTCTTGCACCATCAAGGTCAAGTTTTCGGCATGAGAATTGAGAGTGTATGTTTCCAAATTAACCACTAAAGCCCCGTTCTGATGGATAGCCACCGAACAGGTTTTGGTAGAAGTATCGCAACTAAGAATATGGATTGGTTGAGTCATTTGCTACTAAAGACTATTCACTAACGACTATTTCGTCCCTTTTAAGATTTTGTAATATTCGTCCATATTCGAAAACAAGCGCAAGGCCTCTTTTACGTCTACATCATGATTGAACGAGTATTCGATATTTCCTTTTTGCAAATAATAACGCGAAACAATATCGCCCTCTAAGGCTTCTTTGATTTCGTCTTTGAATTTTACGATATCCTGTTCCTTGTCGTGTTTGATTTCTTTTTTCAAAGCATCAATTTTCTCTTTCACGCCATCGTAATACTTTTCTTTCGTTGCATTTTTGATTAGATCATCAATATTACCTTCTACTTTGGTCGTGTAATCGTATTCTTTGTCTTTTAGCCAAATGAGAAATTTTTCATATTCTTCATCCGAAAACTTAAATTCTTTGGCTGGGGCAATTGTTTTATGTTCGGAAGCATACAAAGTGGCATAGTCAAAAATCAATGATTTTTCGATCAAACTGTGTACAATTGGGGCAAAATGTAAGCGTTCTACTTCAATATCAGGCGTGATACCTGCACCATCGTATACTTTGCGACCGTTGGTAGTTTTGAATTCTTTTCTGAGCGAATCGGCAAATTTTCCCACCGTTCCGTCTTCCTTGCGATGTGAATAATCAATCGCTTGAATACAACGGCCACTTGGTGTATAGTATTTTGCAGTGGTTATTTTTAGCTGAGCATTATAAGATAGTGGTCTCGTAGCTTGTACTAAGCCTTTTCCAAAAGTCTTTTGCCCGATCAGAACACCACGGTCATAGTCTTGCAAAACTCCAGATACGATTTCAGAAGCCGATGCACTGCGACCACTCGTGAGCACAACCACAGGCATTTCAATATCAAAAGGAGCATCGAGCGAAGTATACACTTTGTTCCATTCGGCCACCTTGCCTTTTGTACTTACTATTTCTTTGTCCTTTGGAATAAAAATGTTTGAAATCGAAATTGCCTCATTCAGCAAACCTCCCGGATTATCTCTCAGATCGAATACCAATTTTTTGGCACCCTGCTCTTTCATTTTTTGCAAAGCCGTTTTGATGTCTTTCGAAGCCGAAGCGGTAAAATCAGTCAAATGAAGATAGCCTACTTCTTTATTCAACATTCCGTAATAAGGAATATTTTCTACTTTGATTTTTTCACGTGTGAGGTGAATCATCATTCTGTCCTTCACTCCAAAACGTTGTATGGCCACTTTTACTTCCGTACCAGCTGCACCTTTCAGTAGCTTGCTGACCTCACTTGTGTTTTTGTCCTTTACGGGAATGCCGTCCACTTCTAACAGCTCATCCCCTATTTTCAGTCCTGCTTTGTGAGCGGGAAAGTTTTCGTAAGGCATTAAAATGATCGTTTTCTCGTTTTTTTTGCCAATAATGGCTCCCACACCTGCATATTGTCCTGTGGTGATGGTGCGGTAATCTTCTATTTCGTCCTCGGGAATATAATTGGTATACGGATCGAGCGATTCGAGCATTGCGTCCATGCCCGTCTTCATGAATTTGGTAGGGTTCACCTCGTCTACATAAAACGAGTTGACCTCTTTATACATGGTCGCGAAAATATCGAGGCTTTTAACAATCTCGAAATACTTGTCGTTGGTATTGGTAAAAGAAAAAAGAGTGACTACGGAAAGGGCAGTGCCTAGTGCGAGCCATTTAGTTTTTTTGCGGGTCATGGTTGGGGATGAGCTTTTCCGATAAACGTTTCAAACCTAAAATTAGTTTTTCTTCGATAAAATGAAAGTCCTTGATCTCTTTTACAGAATAAATAAAAGCGAGCTGGAGTTTTTGATCCGAAAAATCAAGCAAATGTTGATTTAAGCGATATGCCTCACGCATGCGTCTTTTAATCAAACTGCGATCGACTGATTTTTTGAAATTACGCTTGCTTACCGAAAAAAGGACGAGCGTTTCACTTATTTCAGCCTTTTGAATGAGAAACTGAAATCGGATGGGGTAGATAAAAAAATGAGAGCCTTTCGAGAAAGTGTAGTCTATACGACTCTTTCCAGAAAGGCTAACTTTACGGCTTAGTTTTTTTTTAAAACGGCCATTAACTATGCTTTGTGACGTTTCTCGCTAGAAACAGATAGTTTTTTTCTACCTCTTGCGCGTCTTGCTCTTATAACGCTACGTCCACCAACGGTCGACATACGCTCACGGAAACCGTGTTTATTTCTTCTTTTGCGATTTGATGGCTGGAATGTCCTTTTCATGACCTTGCTTTTTAATAAAGGGTTGCAAATATAAACTTTGAGTATGAATACTCCAAATAGAGTTCTGAATTAATTTGAAAATCATTTGACAGTCACTTATTTAGTCTTTAAAAATGGCCGATTTTTGCGTCTTTTTCTTGTTCAGAATAGTGAAATAATTATGGTTTCTTACAAAAACCGTAATTTCGTCCTTCTCAAATTCTTGTCATGGCCGAAACACTTACAGTCCAATATTCAACCCTTTTTCATTTTACAAAAAACATTTTTCTTTCGATTGGTTGCCCCGAAGAGGACGCTCAATTAGCGACCGAGGTGTTGCTTTCGGCTGATCTGCGTGGGATCGACTCACATGGTGTGGCGCGACTTTCGGGTTACATTCGTTTGTGGGAAAAAGAACGAATCAATGCCAAACCGAACATCAAAGTGGTCCACGAAACACCTTCGACCGCTGTGGTAGATGGCGATCGTGGTTTGGGCCTTGTAGTGGCGCCTCGTGCGATGAAAATAGTGCTAGAAAAAGCTAAAAATGTAGGTACTGGTTGGGTTTCGATCAAAAATTCGAACCATTTTGGAATCGCAGGTTACCATGCGATGATGGCTCTGGAACATGACATGATCGGGATGGCAATGACCAATGCGAGTCCACTTGTAGCGCCCACCTATTCACTCGATCGCCTTTTGGGAACGAACCCAATTGCGGTGGCCATTCCTGCCGACAAACAACCTGCTTTTGTGGCCGACTTTGCCACCACCACTGCTGCCAATGGGAAACTGGAAATTCTTCAACGCAAAAATCTGGAAGCTCCTGTAGGCTGGATTCAAGACAAAACAGGGGCAAACAGCACCAATCCGCACGAACTGAAAGACGGTGGCGCACTGCTTCCATTGGGTGGCGACCGCGAGCACAGTAGTCACAAAGGCTATTGTTTGGGCTCGATAGTCGATATCTTTTCGGCCGTTCTTTCGGGGGCTAATTACGGGCCTTGGGTGCCACCATTTGTGGCTTTTCTGAATCCTCCGGCCAATCCTGTGGGTGAAGGAATTGGTCATTTTCTAGGAGCAATGCGAGTGGATGCATTTCGTCCAGCGGACGAATTCAAATCGCATATGGACAACTGGATTACTACTTTCCGTAATGCCCGTTCGGTGGAAGGCGAAAAAGTGATTATCCCTGGTGACCCCGAGCGAGAAACCGCTGCCGAACGTTTAACGACAGGCATTCCGATGCTGATGCCTGTGGTGGATGATTTGACTGAACTTGGAAAACGTTTTGGAGTGGCGTTTTAAATTGACACATTCTTCAATAACCATTCTTGTAATGAAAAATACTATCTGTTATTAGAATGGTTATCGGTTGAATATTTTCTTCTTCTTGTACAAAAAACTCTTAAAGCTTCTATGCTAAGATTTACAAAGAAAAACAATCTTGTTTAAAAATTCATAAACATTTGCTTTACAAGCAAATATAGAACTACAACTATTTGGCTGGTCCAATCAAATGTTCCAATTGAATGATCGTGTTCATCGAAAGGCCAATTTTGGATTTGTAAGTTCCTGCGGTCTTTTGTCCGCTTGCGGTGTTGGTGCTTTCGTTATCCAGGGCGTGATGCTCAAACTGCAAAGTGGGCGAAATATGACCTAATTCAGCCAGAATAATACCTTCCGAAGCATTTACCACATAGTACACAAAATTATTTTGCCGGTCGCTCCAAGCCAAGGTAAAATAAATGTATTTCGCAAACTGCTGTTCCACTGCCTCTTCGTACAATTTTGAACCTGCAATTTCGAAATGATATCCATATGCCAATTTCAACTCCTCTTCTTTCCCTTTTTCAATAATTTCTTCAGGAATAAGCAATGTTTTTTTCTTGATCAATTCGTAACCCAATTTATTAAAAGGAGGAATATGGGTAAGAGTACGGTAGCGTTCCAAGGTATGCCCTTCAACAGTAGCATTTGAAATATGAAAGTTGAACTGTTGCACCGCAAAAATAAAATCACTCATATTGAGCACATCAGAGGGAAACGCCACTTTAAAAATATAGTCCATCTTGTGTGTTGGTCCACGTTTCAAATCAGGCAAATGCCTATCAGTGGCTTCGGCCACATACACAACAAATGTGTACACTTCTTCTGGCGTTGCCAGATTATTTTTGTACCGATATTCGTTTCTCCAACCAGTGTTCAAAACGGCATACTCACGCATCGTTTTGGGGTTGTTCAATATTTCATTGATTTCGGTTTGGGTTTTGAACTCGATGAATTTATTCAGCTTCCAATATTTCGAAACAGCCATTTTTAACCATTCATTATGTTGTACGATCAGTTTTTTATAATCGACTACATCTTTTTCCCATTCCACTTTATCATGGTTATTTTTCTCTTTCAGCCTTTTGTGTGCTTTGTCGTCTTCTTCCAATATCTGAACGAGCAATTTTCTTTTGCTAAAATCAATCGCATCTTGCTGAATAGGATAATAAAACTGCGCCTTGCCCGAAAGAAAGACTGCGAAAAATAAGAAAAAAAGTAAACTACGTTTCATTACACAAGCTTGCATTGACATACAAGAAAAGCAAAAAAGCATAGAAAATAAAACCTAGACGGTTTTTTGCCAAAAAGAACCTGTTTTCAAAAAAAATGACCGATAATTTTAAGTTTGTTTTAATTTGGCACGATAATTGAAACACTAAATTTGTTGCAATTATTTCGTCAAATATTACAATAAATATGAGATACTACTTGGTTTTAATGTTGGCAATGACAGCACTCACCTTTGGGATTTCTTTGGAATCGAAACCGCTGGCCAAGACCAGCTTGGCCTCATCGGGACAACAAATTGACGAAATGGGCAACCAATTTGCCGAATTTATAGAAACAATATTCTCTACCGAAAGAGCTAAAATGGCTTTCAAGGTGGAGTCAAAAAACACGACATCAGGCAAATCAGTCAAGTGATTTGTGAAAATATAAGGTTTAGGTTAATAGAAATCCAAGTTGCATTGCAGCTTGGATTTTTTTTGATTTTAGAAGGTGCGCTAATTCCTATTCCTCCTACTTATTGGCTGGTTTTTTATATATTTGCAAATAAACAATTCGCAACATGTTGTTATCTAACGTTTTATTATTTCTAGGAGGCTTGGGCATGCCCGAGATGATTCTTATTTTGCTTATCGTGATCCTTCTTTTTGGTGCAAAAAAAATTCCAGAACTTGCTCGTGGACTAGGCCGTGGTATTCGCGAATTCAAGGATGCTTCTAAAGAAATCAAGTCGGAAATCGACAAAGGGATGGAAGATTCTAAAAGCTAAATTGCTCTTGCAGTTTGATTTAAAACCATCATTTAAATGAATTATTATTCATTTAAATTCGCCATAACATTTACACCACATAGTAACTGTATCATAAAATACCTTCTGTTTTGAGACTTTTTCATTCCCTATCTGAAGTACGCAAAGAAATTCAAGCTGGAAATCTTACTTGCGAGCAGTTAGTACGCTATTACCTTGGCAATATTGAGGCAAAAAAACACTTAAATGCGTTTTTGGAAGTATATGCTGACGATGCTATAGAATCGGCCAAAATCATCGATCAAAAGATCAAAACTGGCACTGCTGGCAAACTAGCTGGCATGGTGGTAGGTATCAAAGACGTGATCAGTCAACGCGGTCATGGACTTCAAGCTTCCAGCAAAATATTGAATGGTTTCCAAGCCCAATTTAATGCGACAGCAGTTGAAAAACTGCTGCAAGAAGATGCCATCATTATCGGTCGTCAGAATTGCGATGAGTTTGCGATGGGCTCTTCGAACGAAAACTCGGCTTTTGGAAATGTATTGAACGATATCGACAATAGCCGTGTGCCAGGTGGTTCGTCTGGAGGTTCGGCAGTAGCGGTTCAGGCTGATTTGTGTTTGACTTCATTAGGTTCTGATACAGGCGGTTCGGTACGTCAACCTGCTTCGTTTTGTGGAATTGTCGGTTTAAAACCCACTTATTCACGCATTTCGCGTTGGGGATTGATTGCCTATGCCTCTTCTTTCGATTCGATCGGAATTTTTGGTCGTTCGGTAGAAGATACGGCTTTGGTTTTGGAAGTAATCGCTGGTGCGGATGATTTTGATAGTACTGTTTCTTTCAAAGAAGTAGAAAAATACAGCCAAGGCGCAGAATTGCCGAAAAAGATGAAAATCGGCTATCTGAAAGAAGGATTTAGCGAAGGAGTAAACCAAGAAGTACAAGCCAAAACGCGACTGGCAGTTGAAAAACTAAAAGCAGAAGGGCATGAATTGGAAGAAGTAGAATTTCCGTTCTTGGATTATATTTTACCTACTTATTATATACTGACTACGGCTGAGGCCAGCTCTAACCTGTCACGTTTTGATGGAGTACGCTACGGGCACCGAACCAAAGCACAAACCGATCTTTTGGGAATGTACAAAAAGTCGCGTTCTGAAGGTTTTGGCGAAGAAGTAAAAAAACGTATCATGCTGGGCACCTTTGTGTTAAGTGCTAGTTATTACGATGCATACTATACCAAAGCACAAAAAGTACGAAGAATCATCAAAGAAAAAACTGATTCTTTGCTCGAAACGTACGATTTCATCTTGATGCCAACTGCACCTACTACGGCTTTCAAAATCAATCAGTATTCGGAAGATTCGTTGGCCATGTACCTAGCTGACGTATTCACCGTACAAGCTAATATTGCAGGAATTCCTGCGATCTCGATACCAAACGGTGAAGACCAAAACGGCTTGCCGATCGGACTTCAAATCATTGGAGGAGCATTTCAAGAAAATAAATTGCTTTCATTCTCTACTTACTTGATGGGCTTAAATTAAGTACATCAAGTAATAGCAGTAATTAGTCGATAGTTAATAGTGCTGCATTTGACACAAAATCAATTACTTAAGTGTCGAAGTATTTAAGCCTGACTACTTTATAACCACTTAATACAATACATGACGATTTGGAAGAAAATAGCATTTGGGATAATGGTATGCATTTGGCAAACCCCAAATCTCTATGCCGATTTTCAGCCACCACTTGCAGTCGAAGATTCATTGTATTTCAATACCGATTCAATTGCACTTTCCAATTTCGATTATGTACCTGATTTTAAGGGGTCTGAAGTACGAAAAAGACTTAGTTCGATTTCGGGTGAAATAGAACTAACGTACAATAACTATGTATTTTCTTTCATAGATTTTTTGACTGTTCGAAATCGAGAATATGCCCGAATGGTACTGCGTAGGCAAACCTTGTACATGCCTACTTTCGAAAAATACTTGAAAGAATATGGATTGCCTGATGAGTTAAAATACTTGTCGATAGTTGAGTCTGGTTTGAATCCGAAAGCATTGTCGAGTTCGGCAGCTTTAGGTTTGTGGCAATTTATTCCATCGACAGGCAAACACATGGGTTTGCGGATCGACTCGCATTTTGATGACCGCATGAATGTGGAAAAATCGACAATAGCAGCTTGTAAATACTTAAAATCACTTTATCGTTCGTTTGGAAACTGGCAGTTGGCTTTGGCGGCTTACAATTGTGGGCCGGGCTATGTATCTAGGGCCATTAAACGTTGTGGCAAAAGAGATTTTTGGAAAATTTATGCCTGTCTTCCTCAAGAAACCAGAAGTTATGTGCCTCAGTTTATAGCAGTTACCTATTTGATGAATTTCAACAAGGAACATAATCTATATCCTGATTATTACGAATATCCGATGATGTACGATACTGTTTCGGTGAATCAGTATGTAAACATTGACGTGCTTTGCAAGCACATGGGCATTTGTTCAAACGATATTTTTTCTTTGAATCCTGAAATCAAACGCAATTACATCCCCAATTCCGAATCCAATTTTATACTTCGTTTTCCTTCTGATAAGTCAGAATTTTTCAAACAAAACCAAACTTGGATTTTAGATTCTGCTTCTTCAAGTGTAGAAGAAGTGGTGGAACTGAATAAAAAACTGAATACGCCTACCAAAACTTCAAGTGGAAATGGTGCCAAAACCTACCACAAAGTAAAAAGTGGCCAAACATTATCATTTATTGCAGGTAAATACCATGTAACGGTCGCTCAGCTAAAAAAATGGAACAATATCCGGGGTCACAAGCTGAAACTAGGTCAACGAATCATTATTTGGAAGAAAGAAGGAAAAAAATCAAAAGCACACGAGCGCACTTCCTATCCCGCTCCTAGAAAAAGGTATTATCAAGTAAAACAAGGAGATACGATCTGGTCGATTTCGCGCAAATACGACAATGTGAGTGTGGACGACATCAAACGCCTCAATAATATTAGCGATAGCGATTTAAAAATTGGACAGAAATTGTTGATTCAGAATTAACAAGATTGGATAGTATATGAAATTGTGATTTGTTAGTTTGTTTTCAAGTATAAAGTTCCAAGCTGAATGGCTTGAATTCAAAGTGTTGAAGTACTTACCGTTGAATACAAGTAAGCATTTATTCTTCAATGAGATTAAGACGGTAAATGTTTAACTTTTCTTCTTCACATTTATGTAAATTGTATGATTGCTACGGGCAAGTTTTCAACGCTTGTAAGGCTTTAGTCCGAATTGTATTGTACAAAATTACTCAGCTTCACTTCGGCCAATTTGTTGGGATATAGATAGGCTTCAACAACGACTTGATTCAGCGACTTCGAGACTGAATTTTTTTATCTTCCCTACAAGCAATTAGAAACCCGAAAAGAAGAAATAGGCAGATTCTATCAGCGATCTTACCGAGATTGAAAAAACAGAATTACGAACTATTTACTTACTGGTATACCCATGTTGATTATTGAAAAATCGCTTGCGCTTTTTCCAAAAACGCTGTAATCTTAAAATGGCCAACAGACCCTTTTGGGAAATATGGGCTAAAAAATTTGTATTCAAGTGATTCTCTTTATTTAACAAAGAATAGATTACTCCCCCACAATATTGTAGTGAGCCTTAAATATTCTGCTAGCTTTTCTAGCCTTGTAGCAGATAAAACTTCGTCTAGCAAGACTTCAATTTCTGTTATCGATTTGTTTCTAATTTTAGCGAAAGTGATTTCTTCGAAATCATCCTACTCGTTACTTTCTTCAACAGTAAAGAAAAAAACCGATGATTTCATATAAAGTGAAGCCATCGGTTTTTTCTTTATTGTCGACTATACTAAAGAACATTCAAACTCTGCTCTTTGATTTTTTCTAGATGATCTTTCATTTCAACCACCAATTTCTGAATCACGACATCATTGGCTTTCGAACCTATCGTATTTATTTCACGTCCTATTTCTTGACTGATAAATCCTAGTTTACGGCCAGGAAACTCTTCATTTTCCATCGTGCTAATAAAATACTCCAAATGATTAGCAAGGCGAACCTTTTCTTCTGAAATGTCCAACTTTTCGATGTAAAAAATCATTTCTTGTTCGAAACGGTTTTTGTCGAATGTTTCGCTTGTCGAAATTTCGGCTACATGCGACTGTATTCGTGCGCGCACAGCTTCTACACGCAATGGATCTTGCGCTTTTACTTTTTCGAGCAACGAAACGATTTCAAGAATATAGCCTTTCAATGTTTCATGCAATACTTTCCCTTCGTCTACACGAAATTTTTTGCATTCTGCCAACGCTTGGTCAACCAAAAGTAAAAGATTTTTTGTTTCGTCTTCTGAAACTTCTTGCTCTTTGGTTTCTTCGATAACGCCTTGCATCCGAACTACTTGTGCAAAAATCGTTTGGTCGTCTATCGTTCCAATACTAGAAGCGAAGCTTTTCAATTCATTGAAATATTGCTTGGCAAGTTCTTTGTTGATCTGTGTTTTCGATTCTTGACCTTGGGCTTTGGGCTCGAAATCAATGCTCACGTTTACTTTTCCACGATCCAGAATGGCGGCTACTTTGTTTCGAAGTTCTATTTCTTTGTCGGAAAACCTGCGAGGAAGGCGAATCGAAATATCAGCCGATTTGGAATTGAGGGTCTTTACTTCGGCCAGAAAAGTATAGTGTTCTGTTTCGATTTTGGCACGGCCAAAACCTGTCATGGATTGCAACATGTATGAATTATGAGTGATGAATTATGAGTGATAAATCGCGAATATATTCATCGCCAAAAGAGAAAAAATTATCGCACAATTGCCATCGCATTGATCGCTTCTACGGCTACAATTTCAGGAACGGCACGTTTTACGGCATCTTCTATACCCGCTTTCATGGTCATGCTAGACATCGAGCAGCTGCTACATGCGCCTGTAAGTTCTAGTCGTACTACGTTATCAGGTGTTATTTCTACAATTCTGACATTGCCACCATCTGCCAATAAATATGGACGAACTGTGTCAATTGCTTTTTCTACCCTTTCTAGTAACTCCATAACGTGTTTAGAATGAATACAAATATCGGCAAATGAAACGCAATTGCAAAACGGAGCAGATTTTAAAATGGGATCAGAAAGCAATAGATCTGAAATCAAGATACTTGTTAGCAAACTTCGATGCAAACGGAAAATAGATTTCTTGTAGCTTTGGGTAAAATTTCCTTTAAGGATGCAAACGGTGGAAGAACCTAAGAAAATGGTATTGCGTGCAGACAATCTGTACAAACTATACAAGTCGCGCACGGTCGTAAACAATGTTTCGGTAGATGTGAAACAAGGCGAAATTGTAGGGCTTCTGGGGCCTAATGGTGCTGGAAAAACGACTACGTTCTACATGACGGTGGGCTTGATAAAACCCAACCAAGGCAAGATTTTTTTGGAAGACGAAGAAATAACCGGTTTGCCGATGTACCGCAGGGCGCAAAAAGGCATTGGTTATCTTTCGCAAGAAGCTTCTGTTTTTCGCACGCTTTCGGTCGAGGAAAATATATTGTCGGTACTGGAAATGACAGACATGAGCAAAAAGGATCGCCTCGAAAAAACAGAAAGTCTTTTGGAAGAATTTAGCCTTACGCATGTGCGCAAAAACTTGGGGAAAGTGCTCTCTGGTGGCGAGCGCAGGAGAACTGAAATTGCACGCGCGTTGGCGGTTGACCCTAAATTTGTCTTGCTAGACGAACCTTTTGCTGGTGTAGATCCTATTGCAGTAGAAGAAATCCAAGGAATTGTTTCGAAGCTAAAAAAGAAAAATATCGGAATCCTGATTTCTGATCACAACGTGCAAGAAACGCTTTCGATTACCGATCGAGCCTATGTGTTGGTAGAAGGAAAAATATTCAAATCAGGCACTGCCGAAGAATTGGCTTCAGACGAACAAGTTAGAAGAGTCTATTTAGGCAAGAATTTTGAGCTGAAAAGGGCGTTCTAGTAAAAGACCTCGCTTGGTTCTCGCATAATTCTTTATTTTTACACAAAGTGATATATGCCAAAGCCATCCAAAATAGTGCAAATCGTGACTGATATTACCTCAAAAAGGCTTGTCAGGTACTTTTTGCAGGGCATGCTTTTTGTTGCTCCTATCAGCATCACGGCCTTTATCATGTACAAGATGTTCATGTTTGTGGACGGTCTGATTGAGATTGACATTCCTGGCATCGGCCTTTTGATCGTATTTAGTTCGATCACTATTTTGGGCGCACTTGCTTCCACTATTTTTGCCAAGCCGCTTTTCGATTTGATGGAAAACCTTTTGAACCACTTGCCTGTGGTGAAAGTACTCTATTCGTCTTTGAAAGATTTTATGGATGCATTTGTGGGAAAAGATAAAAAATTCACACAGCCAGTGATGGTACTTACTTCGGGCGAATCGAACCTGCACATGATCGGTTTTGTGACCAAAAATGATTTGGCCGAATTGGGTTTAGAAGGAATGGCGGCCGTTTATTTTCCTCATTCCTATAACTTTAGCGGAAACGTGTATGTGGTTTCCAAAGAATTTATCATTCCAATTAATGCCTCGTCTACCGAAGTGATGAAGTTTGTGGTTTCTGGTGGGGTTGCGGGGTTTCATTGATAGGTTTTAGAAGTCAGGTATTTGCTAACTTCAACCTAAAATCCAATACCTCTTTAAACTACTTCGTTTTCAACCTTTTAGGATTATCTGCCAAAAAGGCCTTCCAACTTCCACCCGCTTTGGAAACAGGAATTTTGCCTTGAAAATGATGACAAACCGCCACCGCTAATGCATCGGTAGCGTCTAAAAATTCGGGCGATTCCGAGAAATTCAATAAACTTTTCAACATCGCGGCCACCTGTTCTTTCGATGAATTTCCATTTCCCGTCACAGCCATTTTTACCTTTTTGGGCAAATATTCGTTTACAGGCACATCTCGAGCCAGCGCAGCTGCAATCGCAACACCTTGTGCACGACCAAGTTTGAGCATCGATTGCACATTGACTCCAAAAAATGGCGCTTCAATCGCTACTTCGTCAGGCAAGTATTCGGAAATGACGGAAGTGACTTTTTCGTGAATTATTTTTAATTTAATAAAATGATCTTTGTGTTTTTCCAAATGAATAACACCCATTTGTAAAAGAAGTAATTTACTTCCACGTTGTTCGATCACAGCATAGCCCATTACTTGCGTGCCAGGATCTAGTCCGAGAATGATTTTTGATTTCTGTTCGATGGGTAAAGCCATTCAGCAAAGATAGGCAAGTACTTCGTAGTTATTAACCTGACGGCACTCAGTTATGATTTTATCAAGCGGCATATTTGATGTCGTGATGGTTGAAATATTTCCTAAGTCTTTCTGGGTTTTAATTCAACATTTTCATGTGATTGTGGATATTTTCTTCCAATTTGGCAGCATTTTTGGGTGCTGGTTTTGCTGACATTCCTTGTTTAAGATCACAGTTCAG
>JAYVIX010000081.1:0-3332 GCA_043769845.1 Cytophagales bacterium | reverse complement strand
GTATTCAATAGTGATGTTCGCATTCTCGACATTGAAGATTTATTTTGAAAATAAATTCATACATATAGGCGATATGGTGCATTATCTTTTTCAGGATACGCAAGAATGTATGTTGTTGGTGGATCAGAAAACCTTGTTTATTCAGTTCCTAAATCAAAGGACAAAAGAAATATTTTCGACCAAAGAGGATGTGATATTTAATGATACCACGATCGTTTCGTATTTGTCGCAAAAAGGAATCGGCTTAGAAATGGCAGAAGTCGAAGCAATGGTCGCAGAGAAAGGCTATTTTTTCAAAGATATCCAATTTGACCGAGAAAATGGCGAGAGCTTTTCGGGGAATATGTACATCAAATTGATCGTTTCGGATGATTATAATAAGTGGTTAATTCGCATTTCAGACCTCAGCGAACAACACAAAGCATCGGCTAGGTTGGAAGAAAATTGGGATACTTTTTCGCGCATTTTAGACACTATTCCACATAAAATATTTCTCAAAGATCCTGAAAGCCGTTTTTTATTTGTGAACAAAACGGTGGAACTGGTACACGGTAAATCCAAAGATTTCTTTGTAGGCAAAACCGATTATGATCTTTTTCCAGGTGATCGAGCACATTTTTTTCTCGATCAGGAAAAAGACGTGATGCTTTCGGGCGAAAGTGTTTCATTTTCCGAGGAAAGAGTACAAATGGCGGATGGTACCGAAAGGCTTTTTCAAATTAGTAAATTGCCCTTTTATTTGCCCGAATTCAAGGCAAATGGACTTTTTGGATTAGGAATAGACATCACACAAATAAACAATTATCAGGAAAAATTAAGAAAAAGTGAGGCAAGTTATCGGATGCTGATGGAACAAGCTTCTGATGGAATTTATTCGTCCGACAAATTCGGAATCATTACGGACGCCAACCCAAAAGCTTGTCAGATGCTAGGGTATTTGAAAGGCGAAATGATTGGGATAAATGTAAAATCGCTTACGGACGGAAAAGACGACCGAATTTTCAATGTCGAGTTGCTGAATTTCAAAGACATGCGGTCGCTCATTTTGGAGCGAAAATTCAAACGCAAGGACGGTCATGTGTTTATCGTAGAACTTTCGGTGACTATTTTGGATGATGGTGGTCATCAAGGAATCATGCGCGATATTACTGAGCGAAAAAGGCTCGAAAAGGTATTGCAAGAAAATGAAAAAAAATTCAGAGCTTTAATTGAAAGTTCGTATGACATTACAGCAATTTTGGACGAGAATCTAAATCTAGGATTTATAAGCCCTTCGATTTTGAAAATATTGGGTTATTTGCCCAAGAAATTGGAAGGTAAAACACCTTTCGATCTGTTGCATCCAGAGGATCGAGAAACAACCGAAAAATTTCTGAAGAATTTGTTGGTGTCACCAAAAGAATTCAAAATTCTGCCAGAGGTACGTATGAGGTCGTATAACGGAAGCTACCGATATTTCGAAGTAGCCGGTAATAACCTGATGTCTGATTTGGCAGTGAATGGATTGGTTATTAACCTGCACGATATAAGTGAACGTAAAAATACTGAAAATCAACTGATTAACACAAATTATGAACTCGATAGTTTTGTGTATCGCGTTTCACACGATATCAAAGCTCCTTTGCGGTCAGTAATGGGTTTGATTAGTATTGCCAAAATTGAAAATAAAGAAGCCGCCATCAATACCTATCTTGATATGATGAATAAGAGCGTATTGAAGCTCGATCAGTTCATCAAAGATTTGACATTATTTTCTAGAAATTCTCGAATGGAATTGGAATTCAATAAGATAGATTTCAATAAAGTGGTGGAAGAAAGCATTGATGGTTTGAAGTTTATGGACAATGTGGAAAAGGTAGAAGTGAGGAAAAATATCAAGTCCAACATCTTTTTCTTTTCAGACCTTACAAGAATTAATACAATTATTGGAAACCTGCTTTCCAATTCGCTGAAATACCATAAATTTGAGGCTGGTAATTCATTTGTTCAAATTACTGTGACGGATGACAATAAAAATGTTATTATTACAGTTGAGGACAACGGAGTAGGAATCAAACAGGAATACCAGTCCAAAATATTTGAGATGTTTTTCCGGGCATCAGAAAAATCGTATGGTTCTGGTCTTGGTTTGTACATCGTTCAAACCGCAGTCAAGAAGTTAAAAGGGAGCATAGAAGTAAGTTCTGTGCCAAATGAAGGAACAATATTTAAAGTTGTATTACCGCGATTAACCGTAACAAACAACAATGGCTAAAAAAATTAATTTGGTGATGCTGGTGGACGATAATGACACCGATAATTTCATAAGCCAAAAAATAATCGAACTAAATGGTTTTGCTGATCGAGTAATTGCAAAAAACTCGGGCAAAAGTGCACTTGAATACCTTGAGGCGAACGAGAATGATCTGGAGGCATTGCCTGATGTGATCTTTTTGGACATCAACATGCCCATCGTAGATGGTTTTGTTTTTCTTTTTGAATTTGAAAGATTTAATGACGATTTGAAGAAAAAATGCAAGATCGCAATTCTATCAAGTTCTGATAATAAGAGAGATATAGAGCGAATAGTGGACAATGATTATGTAGTAAAATACATTACTAAACCACTTACTCAAGACGCATTGGGCGAGATTAGCAGCGTACTTTAGTTTTTCGCTGCTAGTTTCCTACCTTTGCGGGCTAATCACCCTTTTGCATGTCTAATATAGTAGCCATAGTGGGCCGCCCAAACGTGGGCAAATCCACTTTTTTCAATCGCCTTGTGGGCGAACGCATCGCCATCATGGACAATGTCAGTGGTGTAACGCGTGATAGACACTACGGACAGGCCGAATGGCTCAGCTATTTCTACACTGTAATCGATACTGGTGGGTACATAGAAGGATCAGACGATAAATACGAAGAAGAAATACGCAAGCAAGTCACCTTGGCGATTGAAGAGGCCTCGATCGTTGTTTTTTTGGTAGATGCCAAAGAAGGAATGACTGATTTGGACAAAGATTTCGCCAATGTGGTTCGAAGATTTAAAAAGCCAGTAATAGTTGCTGCTAATAAAGTGGATATGCCTAGCCAAGGCAACTATATATCCGAGTTTCATGGTCTAGGATTGGGAGATGTGTATCCTGTTTCTTCTCAAACGGGCTCTGGTACTGGCGAATTACTAGATAAAATCATCACTTTTTTCGAATTCAAAGGAGACGAAAATCCATATGAAGGATTGCCTCGAATCTCGATCGTAGGAAGGCCAAATGTGGGTAAATCTTCCTTTTTGAACACATTAATTGGTGCCGACCGTAGCATTGTAAAAGACGAAGCAGGCACCACTCGCGATG
>JAYVIX010000080.1:0-7044 GCA_043769845.1 Cytophagales bacterium | reverse complement strand
TTCTAAAGTGGGGAGTTTGAAAGTCGATTTTACAGGTGCTGAGATTTTAATGTCATTTTTTTTTTCTGCTACATTTTCGGTAGCAGCATTTACTGGTTCGGTATTAGCTTTTTTTTTTAGCTCGTCTACTGAACGTGCTAGTTGAATTGCTTGACTTAGGTAGGCCATTTTCATCAAGGCCAATTCGACATGCAAACGGGTATTTTTGGAGGATTTATACTGTGTGTCGCAATGGTTGGTGATGGATAAAGCCGACATCAGCACCGAAGCCGATGCTTGCGTAGCCTGTTCTCTGTATTTTTGTTTGGCCGAATCAGATACTTCTAACAATTTGAGTGTGATTTCGTCTTTGCACACCATCAAATTTCTGAAATGTTCCGAAAGCCCAACGATAAAGTTGTGACCATCAAAGCCTTTGGCCAAAATTTCGTCAAAATACAAGAGCAACTGATTGGGTTTTTCTTGTAAAATAGCGTCAGTTATCTTGAAATAATATTCATAATCTAGAATATGTAAATTGTCGATAGTTGCCTTATAGGTGATGGCATGTCCCAACGAATAGGTTACGATCAAATCAAAGATCGAAAGTGCATCACGCAATGCTCCATCTGCTTTTTGGGCGATTAGGTGGAGCGCTTCCTCTTCGTATTTGATGGTTTCCTTATCGGCTATTTCAATCAAATGTTTGGTAATGTCCTTTACCTGAATCCTGTTGAAATCGAATATTTGACAACGAGATAGAATCGTAGGAATGATTTTGTGCTTTTCTGTAGTAGCCAAAATGAAGATGGCATAAGAAGGCGGTTCTTCTAAAGTTTTCAGAAAGGCATTGAAGGCCGCCTGCGAAAGCATGTGAACCTCATCTATAATATAGATTTTGTATTTGCCAGATTGTGGTGCATATCGCACTTGCTCGACCAAGTTTCGAATATCATCTACCGAATTGTTCGAGGCCGCATCCAATTCATGAATGTTCATCGAAGCACCCGAATTGAAGCTTTTGCAAGACTCACATTTATTGCAAGCCTCGTGTTCGCTCGTAAGATTGGTGCAATTGATCGTTTTGGCAAGAATCCGTGCGCAAGTCGTCTTACCTACACCTCTTGGTCCACAAAAAAGAAATGCTTGGGCGAGGTGATTGTTTTTTATTGCATTTTTTAGCGTAGTAGTAATATGCGATTGGCCAACGACTGAGTTGAACATCGCAGGTCTGTACTTTCTAGCCGAAACGACAAAATTTTCCATTAAGCAAATGTAACTGTTGTCTTAGAGATCAGCAATATAAAATTCCCACTCGTAGAGGTGGAAATTCTCGATGAGTTCTGTACCATAGTAAGGCTCAATATATTGGCATGAAACGCGGTAATAAAGTCTCCCATTTTTAAGGTGAATAGTCCGTTTTTCTTTGGGTTGTAGTTCGTAAAGGACGCTATTGATCTTCACTGTCATGCCGTATTTCGAATTGTTAAACACCTTTATAATGGGGTCTTTTACATCCGATGTTTTGATAGAGGTAAAAACATTCCCTTCTGTTTGCGGAATTACTCGCTCTATCACCACATCTTTTCGGGGAATAAATCCTTCTTTGTTGCTTTTGATGTGTACAATATTGTAATGACCTTCTTGCAATTCGAGCGAAGTAAGAAAAACGGCATCTCCTTTGGGCAGATGTTTGATAATAGCTCGATTGGTGTCTATAAGTTCTGTCGATTTGCCTATATATCCTAGATAGGATTGGCCAAAGGCATTCGTCAGAAAGGCAAGGAAGAATGTTATTGAGATTAAAAAGTGCTTCATTTGAGATTTTCTGAAAACAAATATGGGCATGTTTTGACCAAAATACCAATAAAAAAGCCTCAATGTCTGAGGCTTTTAAAATTATTTTCCAATAAAAAACTCCATATCGTATAGACGATGATCTTCCAATATTTCAACGCCATAATAAGGATCATAACCAGGCATTTTGAGTTTGTAATAATAGCGACCTTTGTTCATTTTCAACGACATGCGTTCTTGCGGAGCCAGCACAATGTCTTCTTTTCCAAACTTGATACTTAATTTATCTTTCGTATTATTGTACATTTTGATCAAAGGATCTTTCATTTCTGTTTCCAAAATCGCTTGTTTGATTTCGTCCATCGTTTGTGCCGTGTATGGAACTGATTTTTGAAGTAACACGTCTTTTCGGTAGATAAATCCATCTTTACCCGAATTGATATGGTGTACTTTGTATTTTCCGCCTTTGTATACTTCCAAATTGTACACCAATACACCATCGCCTTTGCGACCTTTTTTGGTTACCTTTTTATCAAGAGAATCTTTCAGTTCTATATTCTGGGCCAAATAGCCTATATAAGACTGAGCTCCAGCGCTTAGCGTAAGCCAAGAAAGTAGGGTGAATAGTAATAACTTTTTCATTTTAGTTTGTTTTTGTTAAAAGTGTCTTTGTTATAAATCGTTCTTCTTTGTGATTGCAATTATGATGGGATTCTAAAAACCGATCGTTTTTTAAATTTTTATCAACTGGAGAATCTTCTTTTTCGAATTTTTTGCCTAAAGTAGACAAATCTGGTTGACCAGCTTCGATCCAACTGGTATACCAACAATCGGCCACCATTTTGATCGAATTTCGAAGTTGTCGTTCTACCTGCCCTTCTAAAAGTTCAGAGTATTGGATAGTAAACATCTCTGAATACGTTTTTATTGTTCCATAATTGGTTTCTGTAAACGAATATTTTGATTGCTCGGATAGTTTATTTGAGAGGTATTTTTCATTCGAAAATACGCTATCCACCGCCTTGTTTGCACTTTGGACTGAAATCCAAGCCATCGCTTGTACATCTTTTACAAAGCTTGCTTTACCGATCAGAAAATCATAATTGGACAATTGCAACTCAGGAATGCGTGTTTCCCAAAGAGCATGAATGCCTTTTTGGTTGGTATATTGGCCATCGTAATTGTGTGTAGTATGCAAGGGTACATTCGAATCGCCTATATAATGACCCAAATCTGCCGCCAATTGCAGAATCCCGTTTCCATCTTTTTCAAACATTGCTTTTGTCAGATTTTTCTGAACAATCGCAATTTGCCAAGGTAATATTCCGTGTCTTTTTAGCGTGTCTTCGCTAAATTTAGTCTTTGCATCGCTGAAATACTTGGGAAGTTTTGCGCTGTCGATTTTAGAATAAGAATCTAAGTCGATATAATGACGACATGCTTCATTTTCTTGTGTGTACCTTCTTTTGTCGGCATTGACAGCGTTTTCGCTTAAGTAATCAATATTTGTTTTGAAAAAGGCAAACAAGGAATTGTTCGGCAACAAATAAACAGCCTGTCTATTGATGGTTTTGTGGGCAAGGAATCCCCAACCGTACACAGTTTGTGTCACTGTACAGAGAAGAAGTATTACTATTTTTAGTTGTGCACCCAAAATTGAACTATTTCATTACGAATGTAGCCATTAGGGTGCTTAAGTCAAACCTTAAATTGCATTATGTTGTTTTCTTAAAAATTTTTCTTAGCAAAATACAAATAATAGAATGTAAGGTTGTATGTAGTTTTTGCAGAAATATTAGAGGGTTTCGCCAAGGATTATTTTTACGGCATCTGTCATTTTGGTGACGGTTGGCCATTTCGGATTGGTGATATAATCGCTCAGAAGAATGCCTTTAATGCCTAGTTTTTCGGCTGGTTCGAGGTCCCTTTCCTTGTCGCCCAGCATCCACGATTGGGTAATGTCGATTTCGAATTTGTCGATCGCTTTTTCGAACATCAGCGATTCGGGCTTGCGTGTGAGCGATTCGGTAAATTTTGGATGATAGGGAGCATGATAGAATTTGTCGATTGCATGGCCACTTACTTGTTGAAAATGGTCGTGGCAGGCCTGCATTTCTTCTGTCGAATAAACTCCTTTTGTGATGCCAGATTGGTTAGTGATGACTACTAAAAGATAACCATTTTCTTTTAGTTTTTTGAAGCCTTCGATCACGCCTTCGAGTATTTCGAATTCGTCTACTTTATAAATGTAATCAGGATTGTCGCGGTTGATGACTCCGTCACGATCTAGGAAAACGCACTTGTTCATTTGAATAATTTATGAATTATAATTTATAAATAAAAAGGCTGAACAATTTGTCCAGCCTTTTTATTTATGTCTAATTTTTAGAAATTAGTTTCTGTTGATTGCATTCAAATCTTCGAAAGCTACTTTCAAACGCTTAACGAAAGTTTTTTCAGCTTCACGAATCCAAACACGTGGGTCATAGTATTTTTTGTTTGGAGAATCATGCCCAGTAGGGTTGCCCAATTGTCCTTGCAAGAAGCCTTCGTTCTTTTTATAGAATTCCAAAACGCCTTCCCAATATGCCCATTGCAAATCGGTATCCAAGTTCATTTTGATCACACCGTAAGAAATACCTTCACGGATTTCTTCTTGAGTAGATCCCGAACCACCGTGGAATACGAAGTTCAATGGATTCGTAGTTGTAATACCAAATTTTTCTTTTACGAAATCCTGAGAATTTTTCAAGATTTTCGGCTCCAATTTCACATTACCTGGCTTGTATACACCATGAACGTTTCCAAAAGATGCAGCGATAGTGAAGTTAGGACTTACTTTAAGCAATTCTTCGTAAGCATAAGAAACTTCTGAAGGTTGAGTGTAAAGTTTTGAGTTGTCTACATCTGAGTTGTCTACACCATCTTCTTCGCCACCCGTCACGCCAAGTTCGATTTCGATGAACATCCCCATTTTGCTCATACGCTCAAGGTATTTTGCACTTATAGCGATATTTTCTTCGATTGGTTCTTCAGAAAGATCCAACATGTGAGAGCTGAACAAAGGACGACCGTTTTTCTTGAAATAGTCTTCACCTGCATCCAAAAGACCATCAATCCAAGGAAGTAATTTGTGTGCGCAATGGTCGGTATGAAGTACCACTGTTACGCCATATAATTTAGCCATCTCGTGTACATGCAATGCACCACTGATACTACCTGCAACACAAGCTTCAAGAGTTTCTTTGCTATTTGGAGCCGTTTTTCCAGCATAAAACTGACCACCACCATTAGAAAACTGAATCATTACGGGCGAGTTCACTTCTTTTGCCGCTTCTAAAACTGCATTTACAGTGCTGCTGCTCGTTACATTGATGGATGGAAGAGCAAATGCGTTGTCTTTTGCGTATTGAAAAAACTCTGTAAGTTCTTTTCCATAAAGAACGCCTGGTGCAAACTTTGTAGCTACTGATGTACTCATAATTAAATGGTTTGTGGAAGATAATTCGTTTAGAATCTAGGCAAAATTTCACTTTTACCATAAAGTGGAAGGCAAGATAACAAAAAAATAGATTTTTAAATCAATCGCTGCCTTAAAATAGACCTACTTATTCGAAATTGTGAGTGGCTTTGAATGTGTGATAAATAACAGGAAGAAAGAATCCTATTATTGAGGCGAAAAATCCAAAAAATGCAGCTAATAGTTCGAATTCGTACCAAGTGAGAACGCCATAGGTGAGTAGACCAAGTGTCAAACTTAGTTGTGCCGAAAATGCGCTTGCTTTTGGAAATAAGATACCGCCTGTCATCGGGATAAATAAGGAAACGAGTACGACACAAGACGAACTACTTGCCAAGAAAAAAATGCTATTTACTTTGAGTGAAATTAGAATCGAAATGAGCGAAACTGCCAATAGTGTCATTCTTAATACAAGCAGGAATTTTTTTTCGGAGATACTTTTGAATCTTGGCTTAATTAGATTTTCGCTGATAACGGTGGCTTGGGCGAGAATGGAGGCGCTGGCGGTACTGAGAATGGCAGAAAGTAAGGCTCCGAAAAACAAGGCTTGAATCGCAATTGGCGCGTGTCTCAGTACCATCATGGGGATGATTTGCTGAGAATCAATCTCGAATTGCCCGCTGTACATTCGAATACAAAACATGACAATAAGAATAGGTAGAAAGGAGGCTAGTAAATAGATAGCTCCAGCCCAAATGGCACTCGTTCGAGCTACTCTCTCTGAATTGGCCGACATGACTCTTTGAAAAATGTCTTGTGAAGGAATGGAGCCAAAACCCATGACTATCCAAGCAGTAAAATAGGTAGCCCAGCCTTTGAAATTGTTGTTAGGGAAAGGATGAAATCCTTGTTCCGGAATGAGACTTTCGATCGAAATGGGATCTTCCCATTTGTTCCAAAGGAAAAAAGTAAGAGCCAGTAGGCCTACAACGATCACTATACTTTGGATGAAATCGGTAATGGCGATCGCCCACATCCCACCCAAAAACGTGTAAATAATGACGATAGAACTACTAATGATGAGGCAAGCCGAAAATGAAAAATGGGTAACCGTTTCGAGCACTAGACCAAGTGCCACAAACTGAGCCGAAGTGTAGGTAAAATAGGAGAGAGCCTGAACGAGAGAAGCGGTTAATTCGAATCGAGCGCCATAGCGTTCTTTAAAATAATCGCCTATTGACAAATGTCCTTTGTTATAAAAATATTTAACGAAAAAGAGACCTGTGAGGAAAAGACATAAGGAAGCTCCCAAAGGATCTTCGGTAATTCCGATGAAACCATGTTGGGCAAATTGAGAGGAAACACCAAGAATAGTTTCGGCTCCAAACCAAGTAGCAAAAAAGGAAGATAGGCTTAAATGAAATGGTAACTGTCTTCCAGCCAAGGCAAAATCTTCGGCTTTGGTCACTTTTCTAGATGCATAAATACCAATAGCTAAAGTGAGTATAAGATAGGCAATAATGAGAGATACCAGCAAATTAGTTGAGTTTCAACGAGTCTATTAGTGACAAAAATAGAGACAGATCATACATCATAAAAAAAAATGTGGCTAATAATTCTATTTTTGCATGAACTTGCCGTACTGTACGGTTTGCATTTTGAACCTTTGGACTAAAAAATAGTATACTATTGGATATAATTTTGTTCGATAGTTTTGCTTGAAAAAATATACATACACTACTAAGCTCAACAAAAAGTGATACGACAACAATATAGAGTACTTAAAAAGCTGTTACTGGTTTTGTTTG
>JAYVIX010000079.1:0-2750 GCA_043769845.1 Cytophagales bacterium | reverse complement strand
ATTACTACCCAAGTGGTAGAAGCAGGTGTTGATATTGACATGGATTTAGGATTCAAAGACAAATCGTTGATAGATAGTGATGAACAATTGGCTGGACGTATCAATAGAAATGTAAACAAAGGAGATTGTGTGCTTTATCTTTTCAATTACAACAGGGAAAAAGTTATATATGGAAAAGATAAAAGATACTCAGAAACACAATTACTTTCAAAAGAAGAATATTTTGAAATCTTGACGACAAAAAATTTTGATAAAATATATAATAGGGTTTTGAGTGGCATAGAGGCTTGGAATAGAAAAGAAGGTGCAATCGGCTTTGAAGAGTACGAGCGGAACATCAAACAATTACGATTTCAATCCACCCATTTTGATTTCAATCTAATTAATAAAGACTTTGAAAATTTGACGGTCTTTATTCCGATGGCAATCCCTGTACAGGTAGAAGGTACTACTTCAGGAAGTTTTGATCGTGTTTTTTCGATTAATGAAGTTGCTTTTTTAGTGAAGCGAGGAATTGGTCCTAATCTTGAAAACAAGATTGAAGGTAAAAAAGTATTCGACCTTTATTTGGAATTGCTTGAAACAAAAGGAGGCGACATTACCTCAAATAAGATAGGCTCTAAAGTAATGCAAGGTATTATATCGAAGTTTATCATTCAAATGTTGGGCACAGACAAAATAAAAGGAAAACTTGTTGAATTTCAAGATGTTGAAAAATCTAATAAAGGATATATTTATTTAGAAAGATGGAATGTTGGCGAAAATCCTTTGTATTCTGAGTACTCTTGTATAAATGACACTGCTTTTGCTGATACCGAAACGCAGTTTTTATAAAGCATTCTATTGTCAAAAATTGAGTAGACATTAGAACTGGCCATATTTTAATGTCTATTAAGGCTAAAATTATGAACGCTACTCTAATCAACTTGTTTCATGTTTGTAAACGTGAGACTTGGCTACATGCCAATGGCATCCAAATGGAACACACCTCCGACACAGTATACGAAGGCAAGATGTTGCATGAAAACAGTTATCCACAGCGAGCTGAAAAGTACACGGAGATAGAAATAGGCGGTTCGAAAATTGATTTTTACGATGCCAAAAACAAAGTGGTACACGAAATCAAAAAGTCTGCTGCGATGGAAGAAGCGCATGTGTGGCAAGTGAAATATTACCTCTGGCTACTGGAGCAAAGTGGCGTGGACGGAGTGAGTGGCGTGCTGGAATATCCTAAACTGAGGGAAACCATGAAGGTGGATTTGCAGGAATCCGACCGTAAACGGATGCCTGAATTGATTACTGAGATTGAGGCTTTGGTAGCGCAAGAAACCGCTCCTCCTACGATTGCTAAACGGTTTTGTGAAAAGTGTAGCTATTTCGAGTTTTGTTGGGCAGGGGAATAAAGAAGGAATTTATGAAACGCAACTTTTATCTTTTCAACCCTGGGCGAATGTCGCGCAAGGACAATACGCTGAAATTTACCCCAACAGACGAGGACGGCAAGGAAGGTCAACCACGATATTTACCCATAGAAGAAGTAGAGGCGCTGTATGCCTTTGGAAGTTTGGATGCCAATTCTGCTTTGTTCAACTTTTTGGGAAAAGAAAATATTCCAGTTCATTTCTTCGATTATTACGAGCACTACACAGGCAGCTTTCAACCCAAAGAATACTTATTGGCAGGCAAAATGCAGGTAGAGCAAACAAAAGCGTACATCTCGAAAACTAAACGAATAGTGATTGCTCAAAAACTAATAGAAGGAGCAGCGTTTAATATTTTGAAAAATCTGCGATATTATCACAACCGAGGGAAGGAAATGGACGACATTATCTCGAAAATTGAAACCTATTCGGCCAGTATATCCGAAACAAAGGCGGTTGACGAACTAATGGGAATAGAAGGAAATATTCGTCAAACGTATTACGGGGCTTTTGATACCATTATTACTGATTTTACAATGGGAAATCGGCAGAAAATGCCACCCAATAATGAAGTAAATGCGTTGGTCTCTTTTGGCAATATGATGTGTTATACCGCTTGCTTGGATACTATTTACCATACGCAACTTAACCCAACAATCAGTTTTTTGCACGAGCCAGGTGCAAGAAGATATTCGTTGGCACTAGATTTGGCTGAAATATTCAAACCGCTTTTGGTAGACCGTACCATTTTTGCTATTCTGAATAAAAAGATTTTGCAAAAAAGCGATTTTGATACTTCGTTAAACCGTTGTATTCTAAAAGATAGCGGACGAAAAGCATTTGTAAAAGCATTTGACGAGAAGCTGAAAGAGACTATCAAACACCGAACACTGAACAAACATGTGAGTTATAAAAGCTTAATAAAATTGGAGTGTTACAAATTGCAAAAGCATATATTGGGAATGGAAGAATATAAACCTTTCAAAGCGTGGTGGTGATGTCTAGTTAATAGTTGTTAGTTAAGAGTGAATAGTTCTTTGAGATAAGTTAAATTTGACTGATGACTATTAACTAAAAAGCGGTGTACGTGATTTTGGTCTACGATATTGGCGAAAAGCGAGTTGGCAAAATGCTGAAACTTTGTCGGCAATATTTGCATTGGATTCAGAATAGCGTTTTCGAAGGAGAAATTACAGAGGTGAAGTTGAAAGAGTTGGTCATGAAATCGAAAGAGATCATGAAGGAAGAACAAGACAGTTTGATCATTTTCAAGAACAAGGACGTGAAATGGCTCGACAAACAAATAGTTGGTCAAGAGCGTAATACGAC
>JAYVIX010000078.1:0-21303 GCA_043769845.1 Cytophagales bacterium | reverse complement strand
AGAAAAGAACTCAACGTAAAAACACCTTTTAATGCCGTTGAAAAATGGTATCAATTAAAACCTGAATTATTCAAAATAACTCCAACTCAATTTAAAAACAATATCCTAAATTTGAACCAAAATCAAATCAACCAACATCAATAATGTTGTGAAACTCGACAAATAAGGATAAATTAGAAAAAGCATTTGGTGCAAATGTTAAGATCTTTTTTGTAGAAAGAACAGGCTTAAGTGAATTGTAAAATAGTAATCAAGAGTAGAAAGATTGGAAAATGAGGCGAATTCCATGTTCGCCTCATTTTTACAATTCAATAATGAATTATAACTAAAAGATCGCTTCGCAAATTCTTTTCACCGATTGCGACTTGCTCATGGTATAATAATGCAACACAGGGACACCTGCCGCCATCAATTCTTTCGATTGTTGAATACACCATTCTATACCGATTTCTTTGGCAGCAGCATCATCAGTGGCACTTTCTACCGCTTTTTGGAAATCTGTAGGCATTTCCAAATAGAAAATCTTAGGTAAAATTTCCATTTGTCTTTTCGTAACCAATGGTTTCAAGCCTGGAATGATCGGAATTGTAATTCCATTTTCGCGGCATTTTTTCACCCAATCAAAATATTTCTGATTGTCGAAAAACATTTGGGTTACGATATAGTCTGCACCCATATCTTGTTTCATTTTTAGGTACTTCATGTCCGTATCGGCTGTTGCCGCTTCGAAATGTTTTTCGGGATAAGCGGCCACGCCAGTACAAAAGTCTGTCGGAGAAGGTTTTATAAGTGTTTCGTCCAGATAAATCCCTTTGTTCATGTTTTGGATTCCTTCCAACAGCTCGCTTGCATGTGCGTAGCCATCAGGATGCGGATGAAAAACACCTTCTGATTTTACAGGGTCGCCACGAAGTACCAATACATTATCTATTCCTAGAAAATGCAAATCCAAAAGTGTATTCTCAGTTTCTTCTTTGTTGAAACCACCACAAATAATATGAGGCACCGCATCAACTTTGTAGCGGTTCATAATAGCCGCACATATTCCAACTGTACTTGGTCTGCGTCTAACGATCTTTTTTTCGACCGATCCGTTCGGAAGGTTTTTGTACACAAATTCCTCGCGGTGATACGTGACATCCACAAATTTTGGCTGAAATTCCATCAATGGATCAATTCCATCAATGATTGTCTGCATGCTCTCGCCCTTGAGCGGAGGAAGAATTTCGATAGAGAAAAGCGTTTTTTTCGCTTGGCTGATATATTCGGTGACTTTCATTGTGTGTAAAAAAGAGCGCAAATGTACTCAGCGATACCGAACAATTAACTATCGACTGTTAACTATTCACTACTTCACAATATCCACTCTTTCGAGCGTGATCGTATTCATTGCGTTCACTTCCAAGCCTTTGACATAGGGCTGAACCAAATTGATGATTTCATCATAAAACAACACAATCACAGGACAATCGTCCATCACCATTTGGTCGAGTTCGTGGTACATTTTATTGCGTTTTTCAGCATCAATTTCTTCAATTGCCTTCTCGTACAAAGCATCAAATTTCGGATTGCTGTAATGGCATTTGTTGGCGCCAGTTGGCGTAAAGTTTTTGCTGTAAAACAAGGAAAGATAGTTTTCGGCATCGGGATAATCGCCAAGCCATGACGCTCTGAAAAAATGAGCAATTCCCTTATCAATCATCTCGCGATGTGTAGATGCTTGATTTACTTCGATTTGAATTTTAATTCCTAAATCATTCCATTGCTTTTGTAAATATTCGGCCAAGTATTTGTAGGGCGCACTGGTGTACAATTTTACCGCTGGAAAATCATTGGCATGTTCGAAACCTGCTTCTTTCAAAAGTCTCAAAGCTTTCTGAGGATCATAATCGTAGCCATTTACTTTATGTTGGGCAAAATAAGGCAGCGCAGTTGGCACCATTCCATTCACCCCTTTTATGCCCAAATTGAACCGCAAATAAGCAATCATTTCTTCCCGATTGATGGCATAACTGAGTGCTTGACGCACTTTTTTATTAAAAAAAGGATGTTTTTCACCTTTGTAAAAAGTAGTATCAAGCTGAAAACCAAGGTATTCGGTATATAAATAAGGGCTTTTGTCGAAACGAAAACGTGGTTTGAATTCTTCTTTCAGCGTTCCATCTTGTTCCAAAAACAATTCGGGCGAGTTGTCTTCGATTCCGATTAGAAAATCGAGTTTCCCTTGGCTAAAAGTGAGAAATGCTAAAGTCTTATCGTTGATAAATGAAACCTGAATCGCATCCAAATAAGGCAAACGCACGCCAGCCGAATCTTTACGCCAATAATTGGGGTTTTTCAAAAAGATAAGAGTCGAACCTTCGTCCCATTGTTTGAACCGAAATGGCCCTGTACCCACAGGATGCACGCGTACATCTTTTCCATATTTTGCTACCGCTTCTTTTGGTACCACAAAAGCGTAAGGCATTGCCAAAATTTCCAAAAAAGCAGGAAATGGTTTTTGCAGATGAATGCGCAATTCGTATTCGCCAATAGCTTTGAAACAAGTGTCCGAGATTTTTCCATTTGCACCTTTCAGCACTTTGTCGTTAAAAACCCATGCACCAGGACTGGCCGTATTTGAGTCTAAAATCCGCCCGAAACTGTACACAAAGTCTTCTGCCTTTACTTCTCGTCCTTTACCATTTGGAAAAACTTCGCTATCGTGAAAAAAAACTGAGTCGCGCAAGAAAAAAGTATAAGTAAGACCGTCTGGCGAAATCGTCCATTTGGTGGCAATGCAAGGCTGTACTTTCAAATGGCCATCTAACTCTACTAAGCCATTATAAAGTTGCGTGACGGCTCGTATATTGGGCTTAGAACGCGAAAATGCAGGATCTAGGGAAGTCAGTCCTTCGTCCCCTTGGTTGTAGCGTATGATTTTGTGTATTCCTTCCTTTTCTTTGGTGCAAGAAGAAAAAAGAAGAAAATTTAACAACGCTAAAGAGGTGATTTTTAGAAGGAAAGCTTTCAAAGACAACAGTTTTATAAACAAAGTAAAGAAACAAAATGCAATTTACATTTTTGATTCGTTCAATCTTTTTACTTTTGGTACTACTTTAGTTCTAGCATTCAATGGGCAAAATCATATCTATCGCCAACCAGAAGGGCGGTGTCGGGAAAACAACAACAGCCATCAACTTGGCAGCAAGTTTTGCGGCTCTCGAATTGAAAACACTTTTAGTGGACGCTGATCCACAGGCCAACTCTACTTCAGGGCTTGGTTATGACCCTCGGACGATCACCAAAAGCATTTATGAATGCATGATGAACGAGGCAACAGCCAAAGAAACGATCGTACAAACGTCTATCGAATTCTTGGATTTGCTTCCCTCGCACATGGATTTGGTAGGAGCGGAAGTGGAGATGATCAATATCACCAACCGCGAAGAACGAATGAAAACAGCATTAGGTGTGGTGAAAAACGATTACGATTTTATCATCATCGACTGTTCGCCTTCTTTGGGTTTGATCACCGTCAACTCGCTAACCGCTTCTGATTCAGTCGTGATTCCTGTTCAGTGCGAATATTTCGCTTTGGAAGGACTTGGAAAACTACTTAATACATTAAAAATTATTCAACAAAGATTGAATGTCAATTTGGAGATAGAAGGCATTCTATTGACGATGTATGACCTTCGTATTCGACTTTCCAACCAAGTGGTAGACGAGGTGAAAACGCATTTTCCAAACATGGTATTCGAAACCATCATTCCACGAAATGTAAAATTGAGCGAAGCGCCAAGTTTTGGTCTTCCTGTAATCGCCCATGATGCCGAAAGTAAAGGAGCAATCAGTTATTTGAACTTGGCTCGTGAGATACAAGAGAAAAATCGGGTTTAATTCTTCTGCTTTTATTTTTAAACAAAAGAGGCTGTTCTTTTCGGACAGCCTCTTTTGTTTAAAAATAAAAAGTAAATTTTAATCTATACAGGAATCGGCATCACTTTTGATTGCTTGTAGTTGGCCAAAACTACCATCGATTGCATGTTTCCGATTTCTTCTATTTGGCTCAGTTTGTCCAAAATCAACTTTTGATAACTCGGAATATCGGTCGTAAGCACTTTCAATAGAAAATCGCCAGAACCTGTTATGTGATGACATTCAATTACTTCCGGAAGTTTTTTAATCTTGTCGACAAATGCATTGATCTGATTCATTTTGTGGCTAGACAAGGAAATAAGTATAAAAATACTTACACCCAATCCTAGCATTTGTGTATCCAATTGCGCGTGGTAACTTTTGATCAATCCCGAAGTTTCTAACTTTTTTACACGCTCTAAGGTTGGCGCTGGCGAAAGTCCAATGTCTTTAGCCAATTGTGCATTTGTAATTTTGGCATCCGATTGAAGAATTTCAAGGATTTTTCGATCTATTTTGTCTAGTTTAAAATTCATTTTTTTGTAAATATCAAGTGATTGTCAAGAAGAATAAATAGTCGATCTTGCTTTCGAATATAAGAGTTATTCAGTCGATTAACCAAATATTATTTTGCTAAATAGTCTAAAATAGCTTCCTGTGCTGTTTGTAATTCAGAAACCGAAACACAATAAGGTGGCGAAAGATAAATCGCATTTCCCATCGGGCGCAAAAGTAAATTCTTGTTCAGAAAATATTGATATGCATGTTCGGCCTGACTATCAAAATAACCTCGTTTTTCCTGCGGCACCACACTCATCGTAAGAATGGTACCTACGGAAGCGGCCCATTCCAAGGCTTTATGGTCTTTCAAATGATGTACAAATGCTTTTTGCATGCTCTCAATCCGATGGATAGCTTGCTGACAATCGTCACTCAAAAGCAAATCGAGACTGGCATTGGCGGCCGCGCACGAAAGCGGGTTGCCCGTGTAAGAATGCCCGTGCAGAAATAGTTTGTGTTTGTCGTTTGTTTCGAATACTTCGTACACTTTGGCGGTTGCCGCGGTGGCTCCCAATGGCAAAAAACCACCCGTGATTCCTTTCGAAAGACAAATAATATCGGGTTGAGTTGTCAGATATTCAGAGGCGAAAAGTTTTCCTGTTCTGCCAAAACCTGTCATCACTTCATCGGCTACCAAAAGCACTTCTTGGTTTTTACACATCGCGAGTACTTTTTCTTGCAATTCGAGGTCGAACAAGCGCATGCCGCCAACTCCCTGAATGATAGGCTCATAGACCAGTGCAGCTACTTGACCTGTAGCCAGTTCACGTTGCAATTCACCAGCTACTTTGCCCCAGTTTTCGGCCGTTGGAAACGGAATGTAACTTACTTGGAACAAGTATTTCGAAAACGGCTGATTGAATGGCTCGACTCCAGCAAGCGACATCGCCCCGAAAGTATCGCCATGATAGCAGCCTTCAAAAGCTAAAATCTTGGTTTTCTCTTTCCCTAAATTATGCCAATACTGCATCGCCATTTTCAGACCTACTTCCACGGCAGTACTGCCATTGTCGGAAAGAAAAATTTTATCCATTTCGTTGGGCAAAATCTCTTTCAACCTTTCGGCCAAACGAACGGCAGGCTCATGTGTGAAACCCGAAAAAATGACATGACTCAAGGTTTCGGCCTGTTTTTGAATAGCTTGTACAATATGCGGATGATTGTGCCCATGCAAATTGGTCCACCAAGACGAAACCATGTCCTTGATGACCCGTCCATCAGATGAATATAAATTCATTCCACTTGATCGTTCCAGAAAAATATTTTCAGTGTTTTTGAAAATGTCAAAAGGATGCCAAACGGCTTGTTTGTCTCTATCAAGGAATGAATGCATTAGAATTTTAATAAGTTGGAATACTTGATAACGATTTCAGAATTAATTTCTTTCTCCTCTTTCAAATGAAGCAAAACGGGCAGTTGACTAATCGACTGAATAATTTCGATTGCGCCAAAGGTATCTGTTCCGTTGAAAACCAAGCCTTTTATATTGGCTTTTCTTCTTCTTAATTCATTGATACTGAGTAATGCCTGATTGATACAGCCCAGATACAAACGAATAACTAGTACGACTTCGAGCGAATGCGATTGGGCAAAATCTATCAAAAAATCGCCACGATTATTCAGCGGAACCAACAAACCTCCTGCACCTTCCACGATTAGATGGGATTCGGTTTTGGGCAAAACAAATTCGCTTAATTCGATTTCGATTCCTTCCAATTTGGCCGCATGATGTGGAGAAACTGGTTCGGAAAGCAAATGCGTTTCAGGAAAGATTTCTATCGGAAAAGACACCAAATCCCGAACAGTGTCCGAATCTTTTGGTGGAGCTCCTGTTTGAACAGGTTTCCAGTAAGCTGCTTTAAGTGCTTCGCAGAAAATGGCCGAAACCAACGTCTTGCCACAATCGGTACCAATGGCTGTGATGAAAAATCGCATTGTCTAAGTGTTAGGTATTGAGTTTTAGACGTTGGGGAAAAGCTAATACCTAAAACCCAATACTAAGACCATTAATTAATGGCGTTCGTCAGAAATGACATCCAAAATCATTTTTTCGTATTCTGCCTGACTTGTATAGAGTTTAAAAGTAAGCTCTTTGCCTTTCTTTTTTAATTCTTGGACGATTTGCAAACCTAAATCGAGCGATTCCAGCTCTTTACCATCCATATTTTCGTCCCAGTTTACGCCAGGTAAAATGTATTCTTTGTGCATTCCTACGCACCAGTTTTCAAGAAATTCGGCCAAATCCAACGATTTGGGTTGATAAATGCTCCATTCTTGAATGGCACATACCATGGCCAAATCAGCACT
Source organism: Cytophagales bacterium (assembly GCA_043769845.1). Taxonomy (GTDB): domain Bacteria; phylum Bacteroidota; class Bacteroidia; order Cytophagales; family UBA9547; genus UBA9547. The sequence continues at coordinate 14,535 of JAYVIX010000078.1, read as the reverse complement.
CGACCAGAAAGGATACACAATGACGTCTTCAAATTCACAAGAATCGGCATTTGCCCAGCCTTCGTCACAATACAAGCCCCAAACCAAACCAGTTTCGGCTACTTGTTGAATAAATAAGGCATGTTGAGCTTCTGTTTTTTCGGGAATCTGAGTCATTTGAGGAATTAGTTTTGGATTCTATTAATTACTAATTGTTAATTTATTCGATTTTACAGCAATCTGGTAATTCGTCATGCGCTTTGGCATTCATTTCGACCAATTTTGTACCGTGGCCAGTGGCCGCTATGGCTTTGTGCAAATCTAGTTCGTTTGTTTTTGTGCTGTCGAATGTCACTTTTAGGTTGCTCGTTTTTACTTCCCAATTGGCGGTCGCAATGCCAGGTACAGCTTTTACAGTAGTTTCGATCCGTTCTTTGCACATGTCGCAATTGCCACGCACGTAAAATTCGACTTCTTTATTGGCACTTTTGGAACATGAAAAAAGAACCGAAATAAATAGAATAAAGATAAGCTGTTTCATGATTCTGATTTTGAACAAAAATAGAACATTGAGCATTTAATACCAATCATTTACCAAATGATCTCTAATCAAAAGGAGCAACCTATTTGATGTATTTGAAAAGCAAATGGTCTAAAAAAGCATCGTTTTTTAGACGGCTAATTAGCCACTTACACCCCAATCTGCCAATTATTACCAGTAAATCCGCCACTTACTAAGCCAATCCCTCCACTTACATTTTTGGCATGACTATAAAATCCGAAGCACCGTTAGTACGAATAACAAACGAAAATACTTACTCTAAATTAAATATTATGAACACTACCATTCAGCCTTCGACCAGCCAGACTCCAAAAAAGCTAGTCCTAACCAATCTACAAAGAAAAATACTTCAACTCTCGGCCGAAGGCAGGACGTAAAAGAAATCAGTCAGGACATGGAAATGTCGGAATACATTATCGTGAATTTTCTTTATATTCTATTAAGAAAATTTCAGGAGATTGATACCACCAAAACGATCAATACCTATAATGCCAACTAATAATGACCCAAGCAGCCATTTTCGCATTACCTCACTCCGCAAAAGCCACCAAAATGGAAAAGAAAGAGAATAAGTATGTACTGACCAATATTCAAAGAAAAATTCTTCACTTATTGGCGGAAGAAAAAACAATTTCTGAGATCAGCAAAATAATGGAAATGGACGAGAGCAAGGTCGAAGGCTTTTACAATATTCTTTTGCAGAAAATCAAAAATGCCGATTTGTCTCAACTGCTTATTTCTGAATCTGAAAACTCCCAAAAAAATCAGTAGCCTTAGATCTCTGCACCACATTTTATATACTAAACTTTATTCAGTTTTGCCCAAACAATCAGATCCGAACGTGTAGTTTTGCTTAGTCAAAACACACGATATGGATATTCTGATTTCGATTACCAATATCCTACTAAGTCCGTTTTCTTTCTTTTTTCTGCTTTTGATTTCGGGCGCTACCGAAAATCAGCTTTACGAATCAGTCGGTATCAACACCAATAGACTTCGAAAATTTCCATTTATCATTTTCATTTCCAGCTATTTAGCTATTTGTCTATCAGCTCTGTATGCCTACAGTTGCCTTGCACCAGCTTCCTTCGAAATATGGAAAGTGTTCATCCCAAGGCACTATTGGCTTTCGATATTTTGTTGGCTTATTACTATACTGACCTACCAAACTTATTTCAAAGGAATGGAGGGAAATATCATGGGTTTTATCTTTTTTCCAATGATTTTGCTCGGTTCGGGCGCATTGGTATTGGTGAATATCGTTCCGTTTTTTGCCAGTTTTTAGGTAGAAACTCCTATACTCTTACTTCCCTTTTGGGTAAAAATACTCTTGTTTGGTTTTAGTCCATTTCTGGTTGCCGTTTGTTCGGCTCAACCTAAAGAAAAAGAAGACAATGGTCTATTGGCTTTATTGATTACCAATTACATTTTTCAAAGCATCATTTTTGGTGTTCATTGGATAGTCTTCACGATTTTTGGACACAATCTCGGCTTAAACACTTTCTTCGAATCGGGCAATTCAATACTATTCTATCTGCCATTCTTTGGCGGAATGCTTCATTTTGGTTACTTCATGTTGCTGAAGAAAAATTACATTCAAAAAACCAAGGCTTACGGCATGCTCAATGTCTTCATTACACTCGTTTCCGCTCTTTCTATTGTTTTACAATTGGTCAACTATCTGTTGTTTCTGAAAAGAGTTTGGTAGCACTAGAATAATGTATTATATTAAATATTATTAATTTAATATAATATTGAGGGATTTTTTAGAAATCGAATACGGTATAAAATCCTCTTCTTAAGAGGAATACTAAAGATACAAAGCCATTTCTGCTTGCATTTCTTTGGCTACATTGGCTGCTGCTTGTGCAAAATCTTCGCCAGACGATGCGTAAATAATATTGCGTGAAGAATTGATGAGTAAGCCACAATCGGTATTCATTCCCAATTCCGAAACTTCTTTAAGGCTTCCGCCTTGTGCGCCTACTCCTGGGATTAATAAAAAATGTTCTCCAACTATTTTCCTGATTTCTGTCAGAGCTTCAGCTTTTGTCGCTCCGATTACATACATCGTATTGCTTGACGTCCCCAGTTTGGAAGTGGTCGCCAATACTTGTTTGTATAATTCTGTACCGTTATCCAGTTTTTGTAATTGAAAATCAGCACTGCTACCGTTTGATGTCAAGGCCAAAAGAATGGACCATTTGCCTTCGTATTTCAAAAACGGAGTAATCGAATCGGCTCCCATATACGGGGCGATGGTGACAGCATCGAAATCCATGTTTTCGAAGAATGCCTTGGCGTACATGTCGGTGGTGTTTCCAATATCGCCCCGTTTTGCATCGGCTATTCGGAACGTTTCTTTGGGAAGATAGGCAGCCGTTTTTTCTAAGATTTCCCAACCTTTACTACCCATTGCTTCATAAAATGCCGTATTTATTTTATAAGAAACCGTATAAGGCAATGTGGCATCTATGATTTGCTTATTGAACTCGAAAATAGGATCAGCAGACGAAAGCAGATGTTTAGGAATCTTCTGGATATCAGTATCGAGTCCAACGCACAGGTACGATTTTTTACTTTTGATCTGAGCTACTAGTTCTTGGCGAGTCATCCTTTTTTAATTAAAAATGATTAATTAACGTAGGTCAACTACTTCTACTCCTTTGTGCATTGATTTGTCGAAAACAAAGAATTTGTCGTCAACTCCAGTTGGGTTAGGGACAAATTTCACGATGTTGTACACATATCGATTGCCGCTTTTTTCGAACATTTTCCAGTTCTTGATCGATTTGTCTTTTTTAGTAATCGTGATTCTGATTTTGAAGATTTTTTTGCTTTTGTCTTCAGGAATCAAATCTACTACCTGGGTAGTAGCTGTTTCTTCAAGAAGGAGATATTTATAGCCTTTTTGATAAACGGTATAAATGTTGTTTGGTGTTATTTCGTTTGGGTCGGGTTCATAAGTCGAAACGTTTACTTCGTTTTCTTCCTTTAAATAGGTCCAAATAGTAGTGCCGTTATTAATGACTTCTTGGTTGCCCAAGTTCAGTTTGAATTTATCGCCTTTTACAAAAATTTCACCCGAAATGGTCTCGTTTTTACCTGCCGAAGGACTTTCCATCACATAAGAAAAATCGGCTTTAAAGGTTTTGATGCTTTTGTATTTTTTGCTCATTTCAGTCAAAATCTGCTCGGCTTTGGGGTCGTGCTGTGCTTTGGTTGATAATGTGCTGAAAATGAGGACGGAAGAAAATAGAACAGAAAATAAGTTTTTCATCTTATGATTTGAGGGATGCAAATTTAAAGTGTTTTATGAATACTTGAAACGTGTACTACGATAGAAAGTTCATTATACGGGATGGGGACTATACAATCCCTTTTTCTTGTAACATCACCGAAAGGCTCATTTCGTCCAAAATCAATACTTCACGAGCCTTGCTTCCTTGGTTTGGCCCTACCACTCCGATAGCCTGCAACTGATCCATGATACGGCCAGCACGGTTGTATCCCAAACTCATTTTACGCTGAATCAGCGAAGTACTGCCCATTTGGTGCACGACTATCAACCTCGCAGCATCGGCCAAAAGTGGGTCTTTGTCAGAAGTGTCAAAATCATTCGGATCGCGTTCTTCATCCTCGCCAAAGAATTCAGGAAGCATATAGGCCGAAGGGTAACCATGTTGATTGCCAATAAAATCACAAAGTCTATCCACTTCAGGTGTATCAATAAACGCACATTGAAGTCGAGTGGTATCGCTGTTGACTTTGATCAACATATCACCTTGACCGATCAATTGATCCGCTCCGCCTTCGTCCAAAATCGTACGTGAGTCGATTTTTTGCGCTACTTTGAACGAAACCCGAGCTGGGAAGTTGGCCTTGATAATACCCGTAATCACGTTCACCGATGGACGCTGTGTAGCCAATACCATGTGAATACCAACAGCACGAGCCAGCTGCGCAATACGTGCAATAGGCGTTTCTACTTCTTTTCCAGCCGTCATCATCAAGTCGGCCAACTCGTCTATCACCACCACAATGTAGGGCAAATAGCGATGTCCTTTGGTAGGCAAAAGTTTACGTTCGATAAACTTGCCATTGTATTCTTTTAGGTTTCTACAACCTGCGTCTTTCAAAAGATCGTAGCGCGAATCCATCTCGATACACAATGAATTGAGCGTGTTAACTACTTTTTTGGTATCTGTAATGATCGCTTCGGCTGTATTTGGAAGTTTGGCCAAAAAGTGTTTTTCGATTTTGCTAAAAAGTGAAAGTTCTACTTTTTTCGGATCGACTAGTACTAATTTTAATTGCGAAGGATGTTTTTTGAATAAAAGCGAAGCAAGTAACATGTTCAATCCTACCGACTTACCAGTTCCTGTTGCTCCAGCCATCAGCATGTGAGGCATTTTGGCTAGGTCGACCATGAAAAGTTCGTTCGAAATGGTTTTACCAAAAATGATCGGCAAATCCATGTCGCTTTTTAGGAATTTATCCGAATTGAAGACCGATTTCACCTGTACCATTTCACGGTTTTTATTAGGCACTTCGATACCAATCGTTCCTTTCCCGGGAATTGGGGCAATAATACGAATTCCCAAAGCGGCCAAGCGAAGTGCAATATCATCTTCCAAGCTTTTGATTTTGGAAATACGAGTACCTGCATCAGGAATAATCTCATAAAGCGTCACCGTTGGCCCGATGGTTGCTTTGATGGACGTGATTCCGATACCATAATGCCCAAGTGTGTTGACAATATTGTCTTTATTATCTTCTAGTTCTTCTTTGGTCACTTGAACACGAGCCGCTACTACTTCATTCAATAATTCAAGCGGAGGATATTGATAATTAGACAAATCAAGTGTTGGGTCATAATTTTCAACCTCGTCAGTGGTCACAATGTCCGATTCGGGCACTACAAACTTATCTTGTACCACTACTTTGCCCAAACTATTGTCGGGGTAAACGGTTGGTGTCACAAACGGAATTGCATCTTCGATCTGCAATTCTAAACTGAAAGGCGTTTTCTCTTTTGGTTTTACTTCTGGAATTTTCAATTCAGGTTTTTCAGGAGATTTTACTTCCCAGTTTTGTAAGGGATCAAATTCGGCCAATTCAGGACTAAGTTCGTCTTCTTCTTCCGTTTCATCTAGCTCTTCGATTTCGTCTTCTTCGGTCATTTCAGAAACGACCGTTTTTCTGATTTTCTTTTCAGGAATTGCAGCTGTAACTTTTTTACCAAACTCAGTGACATTGAAGAAATACACGACAAAAATCAATAAGCCTAATCCCAAAATCAGGAACGTGCCATAACCGGCCAAACTTTGAAAATAAAGGGCTATTTCGTAGCCTATACTTCCTCCTATAAAACTAACTGGATTTTCTCCATCAGTTACCAACGACAAATAGCCGAAAAGTGTACTAAGCCAAACCATAAAAAAGGTCGCAAAACTCAGTACCGAATTGAAAGGCAAAGGACTATTACGGAATACTATTTTGTAACCAACCAAGAAAAAGATGGGTACAAACAGAAAAGCCGCAATTCCAACGCCTTTGAAAATAAAATAATGCGAAAGTACAGCGCCAGCCAAACCTAACCAGTTGTCGGCATCTAACCCAGCTTCTCTCAATTCTGAATTCCAGATAGAATCGACCACACTTTGGTCGGCCTTGCCTGTGAATAGGTAAGAAAGCAAACTGACAAACAGAAAGAAAGAAAACGCCATCAGCCCGAAACCAATACTGACATGGAATCTTCGGTCTCGTAAAAACGCAAACTTGGGCAAAGAGAACTTTTTCTTTGCTTCGGGAGCAACAGATTCGTCTTCTTCAGGCTTTGGATTTGCTACCTTTTGAGGTTTCTCGGCCTTTCGCGGAGTGTTTTTTCGGAAGTCGTTTTCGCGCATGGAAAATTAAGAGGATGCAAGTTAGGGAAAATGCACCTTTTGTCAATTTTTGTGAGTAAAAGCTGTTCTGTATCGTTTTCTAACTTATTAGCAGAAAAAATCATATTCGACCTAAGTTTTAAAACTTGCGTATATGCACAACAAAGTTTTGTTTATTAGTAGAAATAAACAAAAAACTGGATTTTTGCAGTCCGAAACGCCCTTGAAAGGCCTTTACATTTACAAATGATACATTTTATGACTTTTAGAATTCAAGTTCTAGCCTACTTCATTTCGTTGCTTTTTTTGGCTTCATGCAACAATTCTCAGGTAAAAGAGAGCGAGCAAAGTGTAGTGCTCGGTTCGAAAACAAGTCGAGAGGAAATCAAAAGTGAACCTTTTATTGACACTGTGAAAGTGGCAGAAAAAGAAGTGGTCCGCGAAATTAAAATATCCAAAAATGAACAATATTTTAGCACGAATAAACCACGTAAAATCACGAAAAATGATTTCAAAGAGGCTATTAAATTAATTAATAAAAAATCATATAAATTAGCAATTGTTTTATTTGATAGCGTTCTAAATTCTAATCCATCATTTGGATTTGCATATTTCCACCGAGCCAATTGCAAAAATAAAGTAGGAAATCCTGAAGGAGCAATGCTTGATTACACACTTGCTATCAAGTATTTAACCAAAAAAGACGAAGCGTATTATAGACGTGGTATAATTAAAGACGAACTTCTAAACCACAATGCTGCACAGCTCGATTTTGATAGTGCCTATTCGCTCAACAGTAAACGTTCGGATTATTTGGCCAGTCGTGGTCGTTCGAAAATGAAAGGCAAAGATTTTGAAGGAGCAAAAAAAGACCTCATGGCTGCCAAACAAAAGGAATCGGCAGGGCAGGGTGTAGATTCGGTCGCACAATCGTACATCATGGCCTTGGCCAGCTATGACGATGCTTTGCTGGAAATCGAGAAAAACAAACCAGAAAAAGCCCTCGAAATGATCAATCAAGCCATAAAAATGGCACCTGACAATGGGTATTTTTTCTATAAACGTGCCGAAATTCTCACTTCAGCCAATCGTCTGAACGAAGCTTTGGTTGATTACACCAAGTCGATAGAGATGGAAAATGATCCAGTTGCCTACAATGGTCGAGGTTTAGTAAAATTCCAGTTGGTAGATGTGGACGGTGCTTTGCGCGATTTTGATGACGCAATCGAACGTAATCGCATGTATTCGGAAGCGTTTCTGAATCGAGGAATTGCGAAAGCCGAGCAGGACAGTATCAACGATGCTATTTCTGATTTCAGCAAAGCCATTCAGATCGATAAATACGAAGACAGTACTCAAGGGCCTGTTTTTAAGGCAATTACTTATTTCGAAAGAGGGCGTTGTTATGTCAAAAAAGGTCTCTTCAGCGAAGCCTTAGCCGATTATAATAGTTCACTCGCCTTGGATTCGAGCAATGGAAATGTCAACTACGAACGTGCAGTAGTGCGAACCTATCTGGGCGATTTTATAGGTTCGATGGACGATTATTCGGTGACTATTAAAAAGGACAACAACTCGGCTACCGCGTTTAATAATCGTGGATTGGTAAAAATGTATTTGGTCGATTATGCAGGTTCGGTGAAAGATTTCAGCCAAGCGATTCAGACGGATTCCGCTTTGACGGAAGCTTTGGCCAACAGAGCAAGTGCCAAAATCGAAATGGGAGATTACAATGGTGCCATTGCCGATTATGACAAGGCAATCGAAAAAGGGTTTGTAAAAAAGAGTACTAAAAAACACGTAAAAGTGGTTCCACAGAAGGATGTGGACACCGAATCGCATGCCTTATTGAAACGTGCGCACGCCAAATACAAATTACAAAACTACAAAGGAGCTATTGCCGATTATGATCAAGCGATCTTGACTAACCAAAACAATTTCGAAGCCTATTATTGTAGAGCCAATCTGAAACACGATTTGAAAGATGTAAATGGCGCCTTGGTCGATTACGACAAAGCGGTAGAATTAGCCCCAAACAATGCCAAAGTGTACTACAACCGAGGAACACACTTTTTTGATTTTAAAATATACGACAAAGCCTTGACCGATTACTCCAAAGCGATCGAATTGGACGACAAACTAATGCAAGCATTTCACAACCGTGGTGCTATTTATCAGGAATTGAAAGTGTATCCCAAAGCCATCGAAGACTATACCAAAGCTATTTATCTGGAAACGGAAGCCAAGGACCCCATGTTGAAAGAAAGCCTAAAACATCGCGGAATCAGCAAAATCAAAATCAAAGACAAAACTTCTTGCGAAGACATCAAACAAGCCTCGCAACTGGGCGCGACAGGTATGGGAGATTATTTGAAAAAATGTAAATAGTGGAATTCAAAAAACAAGCAAAAGCGGTGGACGATTTATTTTGTTTTTCGCTTTTCTTTTTTCTCCTTACGTGAAAGCTTCTTTTCCTCTTTTTTAGAAGACGCTGCTTGTATTTCTTTTGGCAAAATAAGTGGAATGACAATGCCCGAATAATCTTTCTTGGCCTTGATTTGATCCAAAGTAGGTTGCTCGCTTATTCGCCAACGATACCCTTTTAGCCTGCGATCGGGTTCAGCTATTTCGTGAGGCGGAATGAAAACAGCATCAGGTTTTTTGAGGAACGTAATTGTTTTTACTTTTTTGCCCTGAAAACGTACCGTCATGTCGCTGCATTGCACTTTGTTCATTCCCAAAAGACTGGTATCGCCTTCCAAAGCAAAATAAATACTTTCACCATTTCCTTTCACATCAATGCGTTCAATTCTGGTACTGTCGTTGAAATAGGCCAACATGTTGCGCCCTTTCACTTGATTGAAATTTTTCAGACTATCAGTTGAAATAAGAAAGGCATTTTTCCGCAAATACATCTTGTTGATTTTCTGGTTTTTCATTTTGATCCAAATAGAATCAGCCAAGATTTGACTTCCCGAACTCCACAAAACGGGGTCTTGATAAAAATACAAAAGTGAATCGGACATGTTGTAAACCAGCGAGTCGCATTTGGCTTGCATTTGCGAATGGTACACATGCACGTTATGATAGGCAAGTACTTTGCGATTGCCAGTCAGCGTGTCGTTGATCGAAATCAGGGTGTCGGCTTGAAGGTACAAAGTGTCATCGCCAAACTTATTTTTCATCAATGCATTAGCATATACTTTCGAATAGCCCTTGAAACGATCGTAATAGGCCAGCTCGCCCAAAACAATTGTGCTGTCTCGAAACGATTTTATCTCGACTCCATTTCGCGCAATTCCTTTGCCTGTAAACTGGTTGTAATCCAGCACATCAGCACTGATGGTGTAGTCTTTGTAATCCATCCTTGATCGTCCTTGAAAAAGGATCAGTTTGGTAATGGTGTTGTATTGACCCTTTTCGGCATACAAAACGCCTTCTTTGCTGATGATTTTGGTTGTTCCCCTGAAATACGCGATCCGTGTGCCCGAATTATACAACAAAGTATCGCAAGTCATGGTGTACTGTGGATTTTTCAGAACGACATTCTTTTTGAATGTGAATAATTTTTCATTTAATTTATACGTTCCTTCTTCACTCGTCAAGGTATTTTCATTGTCGACCACCCGACCGCCATTGTAGTAAATGAGCGATTTGTTGGCCATGTCGTAATCAGCAAATTGGGTATAAAGAGTCGCTTTGTTGTCTTTGATAACCACCTCACGGCCACGTATTTGTGCCAATTTGGTATTTCCGTTATAGAACAATTTGTCGCCCGTTACCGAAAACGAATCACCCTGTGTGATACGTACATTTTCGAAGGCTTCCATTTCGTTTTGTTCGAAATAATGAAACGCCTTTTGGCAGTAAATAATCGTACCACCTTGTTTTAAAGCCACATTCCCAGTAAGTACACGCGCATTACGGCCATTGACCACAATACCTTCCAATTCGTTTGCACTAATAAGTTCGATACGTTCTTGTTGGGCAAAAATGGAAAAAGAATAAAGAAATATAAATAGGAAAAATAAGCGCGACTTTTTCAAACTAAACAGATTAAGTGTCAAAAATAGACAAATTGATCGTGTTTTAGAAAATGAATATTGGTTAGCTAAAGGACTGACCGAACAAAAGTGAGCGGACTTATACGTGGGGTGATTTTATTAATTGAAAATATAGCTAGATAGCTATTGGTTTAAAATTGTATTATAAAATATAATTCATTTTAAAACAAAAAAAAGGAGGCGAATACTTTTCGCCTCCCTTCAATTACACTAAGAACGTTCTGATTATTTCACTTTTACTATTCGTTTGGTTTCGCTAATACCGTTTGAGTAACGAATCGAAAGCATAAATATTCCTGATTGGAAATTTTCGCCCAACGAAACATTCTCGCCAGCCAAGAGATTAGACTTTTGATAAACTGTTTGGCCTATTTCATTGACTACAGAGACAGATTCCACATCAGACACAATGTTCAGGTTAAATTGATCGGCAGTTGGGTTGGGTGCAACCAGAGCTTTATCCATAGTTTCAGCATCCACTTCACCGCTTGCCATTCTTGCAGACACACACTTGGTTACGGTCTTGCAATAGCTTGCATACCAAGGCGATGCACTATAATTAACCCCGACACAGATATCGCCAGCACTGAAGTTTGACCCTGTCAAGATAGTTGCTTTAAACGCTGAACCACTAACGGGTGCGATACTTAGGGTTCCCCCCGTATACCACCAATTGTATCCTGTGGAATTTGTTCTTTTTGCAGCACTCAATTCAAACGAAAGAGTCGAGTTATTGCTTCCACAGGCTGGACCTACAATTGGGTTCGTTGGTGCAGTAAGCGTAACACCCGTGATGGTATAGAAACCATATCCTCCTTCATTATCCATAGCTCTTGCAGTAAGTATGTAAGTGCCAGGGTTTGCATTGTTCCATGCATAGCTGTATGGTGCTGTGTAATCTGTCCCTACGATATTGCTACCGATGTAGAAATCGACTTGCAAAATAGATCCATCGGCATCAGATGCATTAGCGGTAATAGTAATCGTAGGAGCCGCTTCAATGCTTGTATTTGACAATGGGCTTGTGATTATCACGGTAGGAATAATATTTACAGCAGCCACTGTTCCATGAAATTCTATTTCAGACACATTGCCCACACCGCCAGCCGCACAGATGTAACGCAGGTATTTGAAAGAAGAACTGTTAGTGACGGGAATACAATTCCACCTATAAGCAGGTTGTGCTGTGATGGTAGCAAGTTCTACAACATCAGAACTAAAATCGGCAGTAGAACTTCCTTGAAATCTTCCACCAATCATTCTTTCGGCCGCACCTTCTCTTGGGTAATATCTGATTCCTATTACTTTATTCTTAGCAGCCAATTCTAAACCAGCCCAAGCAATATCTTCTTGTGCATCAAAATAGCTATTGATATCCCCATCAAACGCCTTCTCGCGTGTATTGCCAGAATTGTTCCATGATCCCAAGCTGCCTATTACTGTTCCCGTAATTTTGGTGGCTGTAAATTTACAATCTGGAGTTTTCGGCAAAGTAGCGTATGATCTTCTCCCTTTTTTTGAGGTAGCTGTTACTGCTCGAACACTCACATAAATGCTATCGTTGCTTGCCACATTTGGGATTGTGTAAGACAAACTAGTAGTGGTAGTAAGAGATTGAATTTCTTTGTCTGTTTTTTTCAGCACAAGTATCTCATACAAGCTTGCGCCATTTACAGGCAACCAACTTAAGGACACATTTCCGTTGCCTCTTTCGTTAGTAACGATTGGAGTACGGATAATGACTGTCTTATTGGTTGTAGTAGAAGTAGAACTACCCGAAACTGCCTTGAAAGTCACATTTTCGTTGGTCAAATTCGGGACAGGCCAAGTATATGAACCAGATGAAGTAGGGATACCCGAAGCTATCGCATTCCAAGTAGAGCCATTGTTGGTAGAATAAAAAAGATTCGTGGTGGCAGATGTGCCGTATGAATCCCATCTGATAATTTCTGTTTTAGATGGCTCTAGTACTTCTCCTCCAATTGGGTAGGTTAGTTCAATTCCTGTTTTAACAAATTCATACGCAATGAAATAGTCTTGACTGGCACCTGTTGTAATACCACTTCCATTGATACTAATTGAACAATTTCCAGATGCAGGGTTTGCAAAGGTTACTTGCTCTATGTTGTTTAGGTTGTCTATGCTTCGTGTCGCAACTGCTGCTGGTGCTGTTGGATTCAATACCCATGGTTGATAGGTCGTACCTCCGTTAGTCACCGATAAATTCAGATTGTTTACCAACGCAATAGATGATGATATAGAACCTGCTTGATCTTTCCAATACAGCATCACTTTTAAAAACGAAGTGCCTGATGGAATAGTGATTGTATGACTCTTAGACAAGCCCGCATTTATTGACGACTGAATATACCTACCGGCTTCAATGGCCTGCACGGCTTTTTTTATATTCATTCGACCAAATCCATAGGTATAATCAGGACCTGAATTGCCTAAATCATCCGCTGTATTACAAATAATGGCTTTCATTAATCCAGCATTTGGATTTGAGCCATGCATTTTTTTATAATGCTCATACATAAGAGCTAGTCCACCTGTTACAGCAGGAGCTGCCATACTTGTACCATTCCAGTTTTCGTATTTATTTCCCACCACAGTTGAAGGCACATCAGAGCCAATAGATACAATTTCGGGTTTCAATCGGCCGTCTAAACATGGACCTCTTCCCGAGTAGCCAGCGATTGTATTGGTAATATCTATACTACCAACTGTAAGTATGTTTTTTGAAGAGGCAAAAGCACCTGCCACTAAACCGTATTCGCTTCCTGGATTTGCAGATGCAAACACATGCAAAAGAGCCGGATTTGCCACCAATTGGTTGTCTGCCAGAATACTTTCATGCTCATATTGTCCAGTAGGAACACCAGGATTGTGGTAGGAATTATTAGTCAATACCATTCCGTAATTATTGATAAAAGCAGGAGCCTCGTAAATCAATGTACTGAAAAAACCTATCACAAAATTGGATTTAGTAGCTATTCCACTTCGTGTGTCAGAAAGGTTTCCATTACCTCCGATAATACCTGTCACATGGGTGGCATGTTCACCTATTCCATTTCCACTTTGGTCATTCAGAATAATTCGTTGTTGTAAATCTGAATGATCAAAGACTACACCATTATCGCCCACACCGATAACAACTCCTTCACCTCTCAAGTTTTTGGCACCGACAATAGTACTCTGAACTGCATTTACTCGATGATTTGCATTTGTTTCGAGCGAGATACTTTCAGGTTTGGGAGTGATAAAAGTAATGTACTGTACTTCATCTAACACCGCAATCTGTTCGATTTCACTGAACGTAGCTTTTACAGAAATCACATTCTCTTTGTAAACGGTATTGGTATCCGCTTTTATACCTAAATCTGTAAATTTCGACAAAAAAGTCGCTTTTTTTACTTCTTTAAAAAGGGTAACAAGCATCGATATCTCTCCATTCCCACTCACTGCGTGTTTGTAAGATGCTTTGTTTGCAAAATTTGGATCAATCTTGTCTTTGCTTTTGAAAGGTTCTACACTTCTAATTGCTGCAATCGACTTTAGGGTGTTTTCATTTACCTTTGAATCCAACCTAGCTATGTAGGCATAATCTGGAATATAATCCAATAGATTTATACCCGATTTTAAAAGATTTAACTTCTCTTGAGCGGTAGGCAATGAATGGAATTGGATGATTACATATTCACCTCCCAACTCTTCGTTACTCAGTCGAGCTTTCACGCTTGATTTTTTCAAGACTACTTTTGCATCAGGCACATAATGACCCGACCTTAATTTTACATGGTGCCGACCATTTGAATCGACATTCTGCGCATCTGCAACTTGCCAAAACATGGACATCGCCACACATAGCTTTAAAATTTTTCTTTTCATTTTGATTAATTAAAAAGTATAGAGTTAAATATATCTCACTAAATGTATCACATATGGTCACCTCTAAAAACCTAAATATTTCATGTATTTAGTTGTAAATATAAGCAATACAGGCATTTAAGTGCTATATTGCTTATATGAAAGCATTTAA
>JAYVIX010000077.1:0-38627 GCA_043769845.1 Cytophagales bacterium | reverse complement strand
AATAAAGAATTAGATCAGTTCATCTACAGTGCATCGCACGATTTGAAAGCTCCTCTTTCGTCTCTTCTTGGACTCATCAACATCGTACGAATAGAAATTGGACCATCCAAATATGATGACTATTTTGAGATGATGGAAAGCAGTATCAAACGGCTCGAAAATCATATCAAAGACATTATTCAATATTCGAAAAATCATCAGTTGGATATTACACTTCAAGAAATTAAACTTAGAAATACAATCGAACTGATTATTAGTCAACTAAAATATCAGAAAGGTGCAGAAGGCATGGAAATCAAAATTGAGGTTATTGACAAAGTGCCGTTTTATTCTGATTCGATGCGGCTGAATATGGTGCTTTTTAATCTCATTTCGAACGCTTTTAAATACCACGATAAGCTAAAAGAGAAAAAGGGAATAGTAATCAGTGCTACCATCAACGCCAAGACTGCCCAAATATCAGTAGCTGATAATGGACTTGGAATTGAAAAAAAACACCTCATTAAAATATTTGAGTTGTTTTTTAGAGGAACAATTCAGTCTACAGGTTCAGGACTAGGACTTTATATCGCCAAAGAAGCACTTGATAAACTAAAAGGTAACATCAAAGTGAAATCAGAAATAGGCATAGGAAGCGTGTTTGTGGTGAATATTCCGAATCATTTCAGTGATATTCCAACACGATAAAAGATTTGTAGCCTTTTTATGGTGGATATTAAATCCATTTAATATCCGCCACTGTATCTACGAATGGTCCATTCTGTACCAATAAGTAGGAAAATCAGGAAGTAAAACCATTTTTCTTCGATCAAATCCCTTGTTTTTTCTTCCTTCTTCCAAATGATTTTGGTTTCTAGTTTGTCTAGCAACTTCAATAATTTTTCACGGTCTTGCCATGGAAAGAATGTGCCATCATTTTTCTGGCACAATTCGCGGAGTAATTCATGATTTGCTCTCAGATCTAAGGCTTCTAATTGGCGTTCTTTGATGATAAATTCGGAAGTCGAACTCAATTCTTTGCCCGAATAGTTGGTCTTGGCACTTATTTTGTAAACACCTGCAGGTAAAGCAGGCAACACCAAAGCCGAATTGCCTTCTGAAGGCGAAAATTCGAAAGTTTTAGTTTTTGATTCTTTCGAACTCAGTTGAAAGACTGTTTTCTGGCCGTACACTTTTTCGTACAAATCGTTGTACAATTCGGTTTCGATTCTAGGTGTTTCGCCTTCGTAATACTCGCGCTGGTGTGGATAAATTCTGAATTTTCGTTTGTCTTCTTTGCTCGAAAGATATTGAACCGTCTTGATAATGAGCTCGTCTACCATTTCTGATTTGCCAGTTTCTTGCGCTTCGTACATGCGCCATTGCCAAATTCCGTCTGTGAGCAATACGCCCGTTTTGCGTTTTCCTTGTCCGAAAACGAGCAAAGGTTTGGTAGATTGGATGGCGTTTATCTTTTGAAACAAAGCGATTTCGGTGCCACTTTTGGGTTTCAATTCGCCAAAGGGAACGGCCACAGGCGGAAGCGTGCCGAATACAAAATCGGATTTTTCATTCAATTTGAATTTTGAAAAAGCAGTGTTAGGAGCTGCCAATACTTCGTCCGATTCATTTCTCGAAATCACTTCTAAGATTCCATTTTCGGTATTAAACCTGCCAAAATCAGTTTCTGATCCCGCAATGTACAAAATTGATGAATTTTCTTTTATGTATTTTTTTGATTCAGAAACACTCGAAATTAGGCAGTTGTGTAGGATAATCAAATCGTACACTTGATTTTTCGGTTCGTTTATTCCCAGAATCAATAGTTCGATCTGAATATTTTTGGCATTGGACAAGGCCGAGCGAATTGCTTTTATGTTGGGATGAGGCGCTTCGGAAATGATCAATACATTTTCACGATCGTCCACCACGTCCACATAAGTGCTCATTTTATTGTTCAGCAAATTGCTTTCGCCTTCTTTTGGTACAATTTCAATGGTGAAGCGCTGAAATCCTTTTTCGGTAGCTGGGATGGCAAAATCTATTTTTTCGAACCAAAAATCAGATTTGACTTTCAGTTTCTGACGCTCAATAATTCCTTTCGATCCTTTCAGTAGTAGTTCTATTTCTGTATTCTGAAAACCAGTCGTTTGTATCTCGGCACGAAGTGGAAATTTGTTTCCCATAAAAGCAACCGAATTGTTCTGTACCGATTTCAACACCAGATCTTTGCGCGGAACGGTGTCGCCAAGTCCCAAAACGGAGATCTTGGCATGATAAGGCAAATAGCTAGGCGAGATGCCCGAATTGTAAATACCATCCGAAAATAGTAATATATTTTCGGTTTTTTTGCTTGAAAGTGATTTCTCGGTTTTTGAAAGCAATGTGGCTATGTTCGAACTTTGATGGTCGAACGAAAAGCTGTCAACGGAAGGTGTTTGCTTAGCATGTGTGTAAATAACGCTTTCGAAACCAATGTCTTGTAGTTTTTTTTGAACTGCCGTGATGGTTTCCTTGATCGCTTTATCGTTTTTCATCGCCATCGGGATGGATTGCGAATTGTCGACCACGATCGGGAAAACGGGTTTTTCTTTGTACGACCACACCGAGGTGATTTGCGGATTCAGCAAAAGCAAAAGCACCAAGAAAAAGGATATAAAACGGAGCGATCCAAGAAAGATGCGCATGCGTTTGTTCCAGCTATTTTTGCCCGAATACAACAGCCAAGCCATTGATCCTGAAACGATAAAGATGGCGATGAGCCACCAAGCCGAGTATTGAAGTGAGACGTGAAAAGAGTTCATGGGGGTGCTAATTTAGGCTTTTCGGAATTAATCGCACGAAAGCTTTTTCGCAAATGTCAATTTTGGTTTATTTTTGTTCAAATAAATGAAACTATGCGCCACCTATTCTATCTATTAGCGATTTCTTTTTTGGTTTTTTCGTGCAATAAAAGTGCAGAGCCAGAGCAAAAACAAACTACGCCACAAGCTGATTCGACCGCGTTGGCAGCCGCAGAAGTACCTGCCGATACCGCCAATATGGCCAAGATGAAATTCGAAGAATCAGAATTCGATTTTGGCGACATCAAAGAAGGCGATGTGATGAAGCACGTTTTTAAATTTACCAATATCGGTGCCACTGATTTGGTGATAAGTGATGCTCGCGGAAGCTGTGGTTGCACGATTCCTAGCTATCCCAAAGAACCAATTGCCGCTGGCGGAAATGGCGAAATCTTGGTTGAATTCAATAGTAAAAACAAATCTGGTGCCAATCAGAAATTTGTTTCGATCGTAGCCAATACGTATCCAGAAGTAACCACAATCAGTATCAAAGCCAATGTGGATAAAAAAGACGAGTCGACAGGGCCCTTGGCGAATTAAGATTTTAAACCAAAAGAACGCCAAAGTTGCACAAAGGTCACAATTAAGGACTTAGTGTCGCTAGTGGTAAAATGAAGCCAAAAACTAATCTCTTTAGCAATAAAAAAGGCGTTTTTACTTTTCAGTAGAAACGCCTTTTTTGTTTGGATTAGGTTTAAGGTGCTATTTGAGACTGATATCTTCTAATAAGGTGTCGCATTTGTAAAAAGCACGTTCTGCATCTTTCAAAATAGCTTCTAATTTTCGAAAATGACCATGGATAAATGTTGAACAATTTGCGATTTTTTTCACCTTTTTCAGATGGCTTGCTTTTATAGTTAGACGACACGCAAGCGGAATTGTAAACAGCTTTTTTGAAGAACGCGAAAAAAATATTTACTTAAACGGTTTGTTGGTTTGGGATCGAAACAGTCATTTTGGTGCCAATTCCAATTTCAGAAGCAATGGTTATTTCTCCTCGTAATTTGTTTACGGTTTCTTTGACCAAAAACAATCCTAATCCCGAACCATCGCTATCGCTATTGGCTCTGAAAAACATTTCGAAAATATGAGGCAAATATTTTTCATCTATCCCTTGGCCATTGTCTTCGAAAATTAAGACTGTTTTTCTAGCTTCAGAATGAACCTCTAAACTGATTTTGCAAGCAATATTTTTGTCCTTTTTTGAATATTTGATGCTGTTTCCTAGGAGGTTGGATACAATATGTGATAGACGTGTTGGGTCAGAATAAATAATAGTTGTGTTGCTCGAAAAATTAAATTCTAAAGGACTCTCAATGTCCATGTGTTTCAGTTTTTCAAAAACATCTTTTACAAACGTTTCGATTTCGATTGGCTTGATACTAAGTTCGCTTTTGGCATTTTTTGCCATTTCCAATACTTCCAATACAAACGAATCGAGTTTTTGAGTCGATTTTTCGACCCATGCTACATACTCTTTTAGCTGAGAAATGTCAGATTCATTTTTCATTAATTTTGTAAGCCCCAACACCGAACGCAATGGCGAACGCATGTCATGTGAAACTTTGTGGACGAAATAATCAAGTTCCGAATTCTTTTTTTGCAAAAGCTCATTCTTGCGCTTCATGCGTTTATTGAGTAGGATGAGTTTGGCCTGTGCTGCTCGGTTTTGGATCGAAAGCTCGCGCACAAATTGCATACATAGAACTAGACTAGCAGCCAGTAATAAACTGTAGTTAAGGCGCAAATATTGAGAGGTGGGGTTTTCATGAAAATTGACTAATTTAAAATTGGAGTGTTCTAAAACCAAAATTTGCAAGACCAAATAGCAGGCCAAAATATAGACATGCATTTTGTTTTTGAATCCAAAAAAAAGAATGATCGCGCACAAAAAAGGAAAGTAAAGCAATATGTTGCCAGATTCGCGGCCTTCGTTTGCAGCATTTATAAAATGCCCCGTGCTGATCGAGATGATGAAAATGTATTTTGCTATATCAAAAAAGCCTCTGAGCGTCAGAAAAAATACAAATAAAAAATTAAGGAGCATAAAAATAAGCACACTCACCGAAAGATATTGACCATGAACTAGATCAACCGTCAGAAAAACAAGCGTTACAAGGAATGCTAAACACACCGATCGAATAACCGAAATGGCACGATAAATTTCTGAACGATCTGAAGTGAAATCCAACAATAGGCGCAGGAGCAGAAATGTCCAGATGCGCATATTAATTAGTAGTTTTATGATTCGTTGGTACTGCAATTCGTGTTAATTTAGTACTTGAACGTAAAGTAAGCATAAAATGTCGTGTATTTTTTGAATCCTATGAGAGTATATCTTGATAATGCGGCAACTACTTCGATCGACTCTGCTGTTTTAGATGTAATTTTTTTGCAGCTTCAGTCCAATTTCGGAAATCCTTCTTCGATTCATTCGCACGGTCGCGAAGCTCGTTCGGCTGTTGAAAATGCACGGAAAACCATAGCAAGACTTTTGAAATGCTCGCCTTCTGAGATTTTTTTTACTTCAGGTGCCACGGAAGCAGATAATATGGCCTTGGCGGGAAGTGTTTATTCCCTAGGAATTCAGCATATTATCACCTCGCCTATCGAGCATTATGCAGTTTTGCATACTGCTAAATGGTTGTCAGACAAAGGATTGTGTCAGATGCATTTTGTCAAATTAGACGAATTAGGTCATGTAGACATAAACTCACTGTCTAAGCTTTTATCAACGTATCCGAAGGCGTTAGTCAGTCTCATGCATGGCAATAATGAGGTGGGAAATCTGACGGACATTTATTCTGTTTCGGCTTTGTGTAGGCAATATAATGCCATTTTTCATTCAGATACAGTGCAAACAATTGGGCATTTGCCGATTGATTTACAAAAACTTGACATTGATTTTATAGTAGGTTCGGGACATAAATTTCATGGTCCAAAGGGTGTAGGTTTTATCTACATAAATGCCAAAAGCAAGATTGAATCGTTTGTACATGGTGGTGCCCAAGAACGGAACATGCGTGGCGGTACCGAAAATGTGGCTGGAATCGTAGGAATGGCCAAGGCTTTGGAGATTGTTTATGCTCAAATGGAAGAAAATGAGCTCAAAATAAAAGCCTTAAAACACGAAATGATTGCAAAGCTTTCCGCCTCTGTTGCAGATCTGCTGTTCAATGGCGATTGCCTGTGTGATGAAAAAAGTCTAGCACATATACTAAGCGTGGCCACGCCTGTTCACGAAGGCAACGAAATGCTGCTTTTCAACATGGACATAGAAAAAATCTCAATCTCTGGTGGAAGTGCTTGTACCAGTGGCGCAATGGCCGCTTCGCATGTTTTAGATGCTCTTGGGGTGGACGAAGAGCGAGGCGTAATTCGGTTTTCGTTCAGCAAATACACTACTTCCGAAGAGATCGATCATGTAGTAGCGGTGTTGAAAAAATTGTTTCAGTAGACTTGACAGGTTTTGAAACCTTAGAGGTCTGTGGCGGCATTAGCTCAGCAATTCTATATATTTTTCAGAAAGCGCTTTTTTACTAAATCCATTTTCTAATGTTTTGCGACCTCGTTCAGCAAAAAGCTTCTTTAATTCGATATTTTGAATCAAATCCATTAAATGTGTTTTCCATTCTTCTGGATTTGTACAAATAAATCCATTTTTATTATGAATAATAATTGATTGATTTGCGTTAGTAGCGCTTGCTAATGCTGGAATTCCTAAAGCCATATATTGCAGTATTTTGAAGCCACATTTGCCTTCTTCCCACATCTTACTACCAAGTGGCATCAGTCCGATTTGGAGTTGAGCCAAATCACTCCATTCAGTCGCTTTTTTCCAAGGAATAAACCGAAAATGCTTGAGAGGAAGCAATGGATTTTTATCAGCAATAACCACAAATTCGAAATCGACTTCGTTTTCTAATTCTTGCAAAATGGGCAAGATCGCTTGTAGATATTTGAGTGTCGAATGTGTTCCTGTCCAGCCAATTGTTAGTTTAGTTGCTAGTTTTTTTTTGCTAATTATTTGTTTGTCAACAAGTTCTAAGTCTAGTGTGGTGGGAATATACACGACATTAGAATTGAATAATCGGGCATAATCGCTCAAAAAATCATTTCCACACGAAATTTTCCAAGCCCATTTACATATATATTTTACTTTCCAATGACATTTTGTCAATGCCGCTATTTTGTTTTCGGCCGAAGTGTTCGAGAGCCAAATGGCATCATCAAAATCGTAAATGATTCTTTTTTTTAAAACTTTGGCAATGATCCACTCGAAAAATGGAGGGCCTAAAGGAGCTGCTTCTCGATGAATAAAAATAATCTGAAAACGATGAATTCGGAAAAGAATAAAAAATCTGCGAAGAAAGCCACGCAAAACGCCAAGTATTTTGCGAACTGTATTGCCTTTGGAATATAAAATATCAAAATCAGATTCTGAAAGAAACGACTGAAATTCAAGCTGATTTTCGGACGAGAGAACGTCCCAATATTGTTCGAAACGAAACCTTTGCGACCCTACTCTGCCAAAAGGGTAGGGCGCCAAAACGAGCACATGTTTTTTGTCAGAACTCAACTAGAACATCTTAATTTCGATGCGTCTGTTTCGGTTTCGGCCATCTTCGTTGGCATTGTCGGCTACCGGAGACGTTTCGCCATATCCTTTGGCCGAGATGCGTCCTATGACGATTCCTTTCGAAACCAAGTAGTTTTTGATCACAGCGGCTCTTTTTTGAGACACGCGCATATTCAATGCATCATCGCCTACATTGTCGGTATGGCCCGCCACTTCTATTTTCATAGTCGGGTTCTTTTCCATTTCCTCCGCCAGTTTGTCGATTTCCATTTTAGCAGCCTGATAAAGTTCGGCTTGGTTTGGTGCAAAATGGATTTTCAATTCATAGACTCTATTGTACTTGGTGATGACTTTTATTTGGAGATTTTCTTCTAAAGCCAATTTGCCTTTTTGCTGAGGCACTTCGAACAAGCCAAAATCAAACTTAAAAGTGTTTTTGACAACTGTAATAGTATGTGAACTGCCTTTTTTCAGGAGCATTTCGGTGTTTCCGTCTATGTCCGAAGTGTCTACATGCACGCTTTTGTCGACATTGTTTATCAATGTCACTACTGCATTTTCTTCTGCTACGCCTTTATCGTCCGTTATTTTAAAAACAACAAGTGCATCATAGTCAGTCGGTTCAAGCTTTGATTGGGCAACTGAAATAGTAGCAATAAACAATAAAACAGCTAAAAAAAGATTTTTCATGTCAATCAATTTATGGTATGCAAAAATAAGAATTGCTTGCAAAGCTTGTTTCGAGTGGAGGTTTAACATCTATTTTCCGAAACCGCTTAATTTTATTTCGGTCAATTTACGTTTTGTGTCCAAACTAAAATCGCCTTTCAGCATCCAATCGTAATAAGACGGATCGGTTTTTAGAACATCAGTCACTTTTTTGTCTTTGTATTTTCCAAAATTAAAAACAGCCTCGCCTTTATCGTTCAAGACCATTCGTCCTGCAAAATCAACTTGGTTCGAGCTGGTCAGTTTTGACAAAGCGGCCACATCATTTTCGATCGTTTGAACCGTTGCATCTTTGTCATTCGGAACTGTTTGGCCTGCGTAACGTGCCATTTGGGCATCCAAAACTTCAAATGTAGCAATGGTGTCAGCTTCGGCCGAATGGGCGTTTTCTAGATTTTTACCCACAAAAAAACGATACGCAGCCGAAAGAGAACGCGGCTCCATCATATGAAAAATTCTTTGAGCGTCTACAATCTTACGATTCCCGATCTCGAAGTCCAATCCTGCACGCAGAAATTCTTCTACTAGCATAGGCACGTCAAATTTGATCAGATTGAAACCAGCCAGATCGCAACCTTCCATGAATTTGGCAATTTCTTTAGCCAAAAGTTTGAAAGTCGGACAATCTTTGATGTCTTCGTCTGATATTCCATGAATCTTAGTCGAAGAAGGCGGAATAGGCATTTCTGGATTTATACGCCACGTTTTCACGTCCTTATCGCCAGATGGGGATACTTTCAGGACACAAATTTCAACTATTTTATCCTGACTAATATTTACACCCGTAGTTTCGAGGTCGAAAATGGCTAAAGGCTTCTTGAGTTTAAGATTCATTATAATAGGACTTAGGTATTGGGTTTTGGGTATTAGGTTTTTGCTAAGCCCTATTTTGTGATTTCGTTGGCAAGTTCTTGAAGATTGATTCCGCCAAATTTGCCAGAACTCATCATCAGAAGGATTTTTTTATTCCAATTTTGAGCTAATAGATGATTGTGAAGCTCTGTTTTGTCTGTAAAAACTTTCAGGTTTTTGGTGGCAAAATCGCTTTCAATATCGGCTTTTGTGATGCTTGGCAATTTCTTATGTTCCACTGTTTCAGGACTAAAGAATACGATTGGCTCGTCTGCAAACTTGAATTTGTCTTTGTATTCTTTCAAAAAGTCTTTGCTCAAACTACTGAACGTATGCAATTCGAGGCAGGCAACAAGTTTGTGATCGGGGAAATTTTTCTTTACCGCCATCGTAGTTGCAATCAATTTGGAAGGTGCATGGGCGAAATCTTTGAAAACAATCGTTTTTTCAGATTTTGCCAATAATTCCAATCTGTTTGAAGCACCTTTGAAAGATGAAATTGCTTCGTAAAAACCTTTTTCGGTCACGCCAAGGTGCATACAAGTCAATCGGGCAGCTTCGATATTTTTAAGATTGTGCTCGCCAAACACTTGTAATTCGATTGGGCCAAAATCGGTATTTAAAGTCGTTTTTCCTTGACGAATTTTATGACTTGGTACGGTATAGTCCTCTGTACGAACATCATAACGATCAATCGAACAAATATCTTTTAGTTTTTTATCGTCTTTGCAATAAATGAGCGTCCCACTTTTTGGAGTCAAATCAGCAAAAAATTCGAACTGTTCTAAATATTTAGCAAATGTTGGAAATACATTAATGTGATCCCAAGCGATGCCTGTAATGACTCCAATATGGTGCTTGTAGTGCCAGAATTTAGGACGTGGATCGAGTGGCGAAGTCAAATATTCATCTCCTTCAATCACGATCACTGGCGCATCGCTCAGTTTAGCCATCGTTTCGAAACCTTCCACGATTGAGCCCACCATGTAGTCGAATTCTTTATCATGAAAACGCAAAACATGCATGATCATGGACGTAACAGTGGTTTTGCCATGACTTCCGGCTATCACCACGCGTTGTTTGTCTTCACTGTATTTATAAATATATTCAGGGAATGAATATATTTTCAAGCCTAATTCCTGCGCTTTTAGCAATTCAGGATTGTCTGCCCGAGCGTGCATTCCTAGAATAATTTCGTCTATATCGGACGTGATTTTTTCTGGAAACCAACCTTGTTGGGCTGGCAATAAGCCTTTTGAATTCAATCGAGAGCGAGAAGGCTCAAAAATTTCATCGTCAGAACCGCTTACCTTGAAACCTTTCTCGTGCAAAGCCAGCGCCAAGTTGTGCATTGCGCTTCCGCCAATCGCAATAAAATGTACTCTCATTTAATTCGTATAAAAAGAACCCTCAAAGCTATGAATTTTTGACTTGGTAGCCAATTCTGTAAAACAAGCAATGTGAGTTCTTTTCTAACGACTAACTACTAACTACTAACTACTAGCAACTAACTACTAAATCACATCCAAAGCGACCAGCAACATAATTAGCAGTCCTGTAAGTAAGCCTAGTCCGCCTAGTAACCAAAACAAACCACTAAGTCCGCCCAATAAACCTGCCGCTACTATTATTAATACCAAAAGCGAAACAGCCGCAATTATGATTCCTAGTTTCATGTTTTTGCTCACTTGCAAATTTTTCTCTATTTTTTTGATCTTCTTGGTAATTGCCTTTTGTATAAATCGTTGTTTGAAAGTTGGCATTTCTACATTTGCTTTCGATTCTATTTTTGTGGGTTCGTTGAATTGTTTAGCCACTATGATCGAAGGATTTGTTAATAACACCATTTCGGTGTTTTCAGAGGAAGTTGTAGCTGTTTCGATCGGCAGATTTTCAATCTTCAAATTCAATGCGGTACTCGTTTCTTGAGGCGATGTGTTGCCAAATTGGAAAGTTTGCATTTTTTTAGAACAAGCAAAAAATGCAAATGGGAGTGTAGAAATAGCGAGTACTTTTAAGAATTGTTTCATGCTATGGATAAGATTTAGATAGACCACAAAGGTGATAGCCATGCGTTGGCCATGTGTTATACAAATCCTTCAAAAATTTACATGATTGACAGTTTTTGTCCCCGAAATAGCAAGTGCAACTTGATTGTGTGTATAAAATAAAAAATAGTTAATGCTTTAAGTTTGGTGTTCGGTGTCTTTGTTCTAAGTTTGCGACTCACTTAAAAACACTTTACAATGAAAAAAGTAATTCTTTCTTCTGCCATTCTTCTTGCCTCAGTAGCAGGAGCATTCGCACAAACAGCAGCTGGTAACATCGCAATCGGTGGTACTTTAGGTATTACAATGAACGGTGGCAAGCAGAAAACCAATTCAAACGGAACCACAGTTGAGAGTAATCTTGCTAAGACAACTTATATCAGTGTACTTCCAAATGTTAGTTATTTTATCTCGGATAAGTTTGCTGTTGGATTAGGGATTGGATATTTCAGTAGTTCAACTTCATACGATAACACTGATAACTTTGGGATTGAGAATAGTAATAAAGTCACTTTGAAAAACTCCAGTTCTAGTTTTGTGGTAAATCCTTTTGCTAAGTATTTTATTACGACAGGAGACAAATCAGCTTTTTTCATCAAAGGGGGCCTTGATTTGAGTTTTGGAAACGGAAAAAGTCAAATTCGTGTAAATAATGCTGCAAAAGAAAACGACCCTTCAAAAATAACTTCAATTGGCTTGGGCGTTACTCCTGGGTTCTTGTTTTTTCCTGCTGAAAACTGGGGCGTAGAATTGGGTCTTGGAGGTAATCTTTTGGGTTACAGAACTACAACTAGCAAAAAATCAGGTACAGGATACGAAAACAAGACTACTTCAAATACTCTTGAACTTCTTGGTGTAAACGGAATGGGTGTAGGCGTTTCAGTTTACTACTTCATCAAGTAATTTTCAATAATTTCTAATTCAAAAAGCCTTGAACAACAAGCTCAAGGCTTTTTTGTTTTCATTTTTGCCACTTTTTATATATCTTTGGCTGTCTAGTACTTAGCGAGTGAAAGCACTAATAGCCTTATTTTTTGTATTTTTCCTTTTCAGCGCCAGCCAAACTTGTTTTGGTCAAGCACCAGGTAATTATAATAGTGACTCACAATTTCAAGGCAAAGAAAAGCCCAAGAAAGATTCTTGGTTCAAGATCTTTAAAATGAAGCGTTGTCCTATCAAATCGTGCGATACCAAAATGGTGCACACACACGAAGGAAAGAAATTTAGAGGTGTAAAAAAGTTTAAGATCATTCAAAATCCTAAAACAGGCGAACTTGTACGTGAACCTGTTCCTGATACTAAGCACAAAAAATCGCCCAAAGTACGGAAAGAACACGAATACCAAAAGGAATTCAAATTGCCCGAAAAACAAAACACAAATTAATTAATAATTATTAATTAATAATTATAAGATATGGCTGAAGATAGAATAATACCCGTCAACATAGAAGAGGAAATGAAAACGGCCTACATCGACTATTCGATGTCCGTCATTATTTCTCGTGCCTTGCCCGATGTGCGCGATGGTTTGAAACCAGTGCATCGGAGGGTGTTGTTTGGGATGCAAGAATTGGGCGTTAACTACAATAAGCCCTATAAAAAATCGGCTCGTATTGTAGGAGAAGTATTAGGTAAATTTCACCCACATGGCGACCAATCTGTGTACGATGCTATGGTGCGTATGGCACAACCTTGGTCTTTGCGCTACCCATTGGTAGACGGACAAGGAAACTTTGGTTCGATGGATGGCGACTCGCCAGCTGCGATGCGTTATACCGAGGTGCGTTTCAAACGTATTGCCGAGGAAATGATGGCCGATATCAACAAAGATACAGTCGATTTTCAGCCCAACTTTGATGATTCCTTGGAAGAACCTACCGTGCTTCCTTCGCGTATTCCGAACCTATTAATCAACGGAACCACAGGTATTGCAGTGGGAATGGCCACCAATTTGCCACCTCACAACCTTACCGAGGTGTGTAACGGAATCATTGCCTACATCGAAAACAACGACATTACGATTGACGAATTGATGCAATTTGTCAAAGGCCCAGACTTCCCGACAGGCGGCATGATTTATGGTTCGGCTGGGGTAAAAACGGCTGCACATACTGGTCGTGGACGTATTGTGATGCGCTCCAATGCGACATTTGAAACGAGTAAAACGGGCAAAGACCAGATCGTGGCCACTTCTGTTCCCTTCATGGTGAACAAAGCTTTGATGATTCAGAAAACAGCTGAATTGGTCAACGAAAAAAAAATTGATGGGATCAGCGATATTCGTGACGAGTCGGACAAAGACGGTGTGCGTGTGGTCTACGATTTGAAACGTGACGCAATCCCAAGTGTCGTTCTGAACAATCTATATAAACAAACACAACTTCAAAGTTCGTTTGGAGTGAACAATGTAGTCTTAGTAGGTGGTCGTCCGTTGACGCTGAGCCTGAAAGACATGATCCACGAGTTTGTGGAATTCAGACATGAAGTAGTGGTTCGCAGAACCAAATACGAACTGAACGAAGCTGAAAAACGTGCACATATTTTACAAGGTTATCTGATTGCACTTGACAATCTGGACGAAGTCATCAAATTGATCCGTGAATCGCGGGACCCTGATACCGCCCAAAACGGGTTGATGGAACGTTTCGGACTGAGCGAAATTCAGTCGAAAGCCATCTTGGAAATGCGTTTGCAGCGTTTGACAGGAATGGAGCGCGATAAAATCGTGAAAGAATACGAAGAAATCATGGCCACTATCAAATACTTGAACGAAGTATTAGATAGCAAAGACCTTCGCATGGGCATCATCAAAAAAGAAACAACGGATATCAAAGACCGTTATGGCGATGAGCGCAGAACCGAAATCATTTACGCTGCCGAAGAATTCACAGACGAAGACATGATTCCTGATGACGAAATGGTCATTACTATTTCGCATGAAGGATATATCAAGCGTACGTTACTTTCAGAATATAGAACACAAGGTCGTGGAGGAGTTGGTTCCCGTGGTGCTACTACTAAGGAAGAAGATTTTACTGAACATCTTTTCTTTGCGACCAATCACAATTACCTTTTGATTTTCACTGATAAAGGAAAAGTATATTGGTTGAAAGTGTGGGAACTTCCAGAAGGCGGCAAAACAGCCAAAGGTCGCGCACTTCAAAATTTAATTCAAATCACGAAAGACGAAAAAGTACGTGCGGTATTGATCGTGAAGAGTCTTTCGGACGAAGAATATATCAATAACACGTTTATCGTGATGTGTACTAAAAATGGTATCATCAAGAAAACGAAATTGGAAGCCTATTCTCGCCCACGTCAAAACGGAATCATCGCCATCAACATTGGTGAAGAAGATCATTTATTGGATGTGAAGTTGACTTCTGGAAAAGACGAAATCTTTATCGCAACTCGTCAAGGAAAAGCCATTCGTTTCAACGAAAGCAAAGTGCGCCCAATGGGTCGTACCGCAACTGGAGTGAAAGGTGTGAACCTAGACAATGCCGAAGTGGCAAACGAAGTAGTTGGTTTGGTGACGATTAGCGATCCGATCAATCAAAATCTTTTGGTAATTGCCGAGGAAGGTTACGGAAAACGCTCGGACATGGATCAGTACCGTATCACCAACCGTGGCGGTAAAGGAGTTCGTGTAATGAACGTAACCGAGAAAACTGGTAAATTGGTCACAATCCTTGACGTGACTGACCAAGAAGATTTGATGATCATCACCAAAAATGGCATTACAATCCGTATGGAAGTATCGGCATTGCGTGTAATCGGTCGTGCAACTCAAGGTGTGAAACTGATCCGTTTGAGTGATGGAGACAAAATCTCATCCATCGCCAAAGTGCCTAAAAACGAAGAAGCAGAAGTAGTAGCTCCTGAACCAATTGTGTTGGATGAACTGGATGCTCTAGAGCCATTAGAAGATGCCGAAGCAGAAGAAGCGGAAGGTGAAGAACCTGAAGAAGATGCAGAAGAAGGCGATGCGCCTGATGCTGAATAAGTAGTTTAATGTTCAAAGTTTAAAGACCTCATTTTCTTAAATGGTACAGGATCGAGCGAACGTGGCGTGAATTCGAATGAAAAACACCTTTATAATTTGACTTCGCCTTCATTGTTTGTACAAAACCAGCATTTGTTTGTTAATGCTAGTTTTGTGCCGATGAAGGAAGAAACGAACCTGTATTTAGCGGTTCCATATGCAGGAATCAGGGCAAAGGTTATTGTGAATTCAAAGATAGCGTGTTTGTCAAGATCAAGCCAGTCATTGATGTGCCAAATGTGTTTAGTCCGAATAATGGTGGTGTGCACTATACTTGGGAAATACCTCACCTGAATCCTCTATTTCCTAATTGCACTGTAGAAATATTTAACAAATGGGGAGCTTTGGTTTTTTATTCTATTGGATATAATGAACCTTGGGAGGGAACAAGAAACGGAATGGATCGAAACCGATGATAATATCGGTGACGATATTGAGATAGGCTTAAAAAATTTGCTTAAAAACGTTCTTTCTTATAAAGAATATTTCATTTGTTTAGATTTTATAAAATCTTGTTAATCAATTCATAGTATAGAATTAATTACAAAAGCTCTGGATGCATTTCTGCTTAAACTGTAGAAAGATGATGATTTTGAGTAGGCAACGAGTTTTGCTGGAGATCTTAGTGAATCAATTGGGTTAGCGAAAAACGAAAATTGTACAAAGGATTCCTGATTTTGAAACGATGATGTGGCAAGAAGAAAATAATCAATTGTGTCGGAGTTTTGTCTTTCGAGATTTTAGCGAAGCATTTGCCTTCATGACTCGCGTAGCGATGCTGGCTGAAATGCACGACCATCATCCGTGGTGGAGCAACGTCTACAACACGGTCGAAATCAGGTTTTCGACACATTCGGCAGGCAACCAGGTCACAGAAAAAGACAGGGAACTTGCAAAGGCGATAGATGCTCTAATATAGTCTTGGCGCATTTTATTGCTTTTCTAGTCGTTTTTCAGAGAATTGGCATTTAAAAAGTCAGGTGTTTATTATTAGAATACATAAAATTAGCGGAAATAATACATAAAACTAAATCTCAATTGCAAGCGTCCAAGTGACATTACTCAAAACAGGCTTTTGGTAAAAACCAGAAGCGATAGGTGACGGTAGCCGTATTGGTAAATAGGAGCTAAAATCAGATGTAAAGTTTAATGTTCCATATTCAAAGTCAAATGTTGTCATGTACAATATTTCTTATAGTTTCTTCCAAGCTGATGGTGATGCCCCATCATTCCCGTTATTGCCGAAGAATTCATTGAAGTATTTGGCGCAAGGGAATATAATCTAAAAAAAAATTGACGTTCGCATTCCTCGCAATAGCCTTGTGGTGATCACGGAATCAGCGGAAGTGGCAAATCGTCTTTGACAAAGGCGTTATATGGAAAGTTTTTCGGCCTATACGCACTTGTTCATTGGCGACATGGAGCGGCCAGATGTAGACAAGAGCAATGGTTTGAGACCTGTTATTTCGATCGAACAAAAAACGACTTCTCGCAATCCTCGTTCGACCGTTGGTACTACAACTGAGATTTACGATTTCCTTCGTTTGCTTTATGCACGTGCTGGCGATGCTTATTCGTATATCACGGGCAAGAAAATGATTTGTCAGTCGGAAGATCAGATTATCAATAGTTTGCTAAAAACGTTTGAAGGCAAAAAGTTGATGTTGCATTAGCTACTTGAATCCAAGTGTAATAAAAACACCACAAACAAAAAACGTACACGACTCTTGAAAACAATACAAACAACGTTTGTAATAAAATGGATTATCGACTATTTAAGCCTGCTTTTATTTAATTTGCATCGAATTTGACCTTGATGCCTGTACAGAAAATTTTTGAAAGTTTCGCAAAACTGAACGTCCTCATTATTGGAGACGTCATGTTGGATTCTTATCTCTGGGGAAAAGTAGAACGCATTTCGCCCGAAGCTCCCGTACCGATAGTAAATGTGCAGAAACGCGAGATTCGCCTTGGAGGTGCAGCCAATGTGGCATTGAATGTCCTCTCGCTGGGTGCAAAACCGATTCTTTGTTCGGTCATCGGGACTGATTTGGATGGCGACAACTTGCTGTCTTTGCTCGACAAGCATGGAATGAGTAAAGAGGGGATACATCAAGTAGAAAACAGACCAACCACAATCAAACACCGGATTATTTCTGGTTCGCAACAAATGTTGCGTGTGGATGCCGAAACCGACAAACCTATTCTGCCTTCTGAAACCGAACAATTATTTGCCAAAATCCAAACCTTGTTGCCCACGGCTGATGTGATAGTTTTTGAAGATTATGACAAAGGCGTGATTACTCCCGAACTGATCAAAAAGGTTGTTGAGGTGGCTAATCAAAAAGGAATTCCAACGATTGTGGACCCTAAGAAACGCAACTTCCTAGCCTATGAAGGGGTTACGCTTTTCAAACCAAACCTGAAAGAATTAAAAGAAGGCTTGAAGATTGATTTCGACAAAGCTGAACAAAGTCAGGTAATTGAAGCGAGCAGATTGCTTCAAGAGAAAATGAACGTAAAAGCCAACCTGATTACACTTTCGGAATACGGTGTTTTTGTTTCTGATGGAACCGAGAATCATTTCATTCCTGCGCATTTACGCAGTATTTCGGATGTTTCTGGAGCAGGTGATACCGTAGTGAGCGTGGCTGCGTTGGCCATGGCGCTGAAACTACCATTGAAATTAGTGGCCGAAATTTCGAATCTTGCAGGGGGAATTGTGTGCGAATATGTAGGCGTAGTGCCTATCGACAAAGAAACCCTGAAAAGAGAAGCCGAAAAATTATTCTAAAAAATGTTCAGCCAAACTACAAAAACCGAAATTCGAGACATTATCGAACTGAGTTTGCCCATTATTATTTCGCAAGTTGGCTATATGCTGATGGGTTTTAGCGACAATGTGATGGTGGGTAGCGTAAGTGCTGCAGCCCTAGCTGCTTGTGGGGTTTCCAATTCAGTATTTTTTCTAGCAGTTGTGATTGGGATTGGCGGTCTTTCGGTACTTGCGCCCATGATTTCGAAAGCCAAGGAAGAAGGAAATCCTTCGCATTGTGGCGGTTATTTAAAAGCAGGCTTGGCGGCTTCTCTTTTTTATAGCCTTTTCATTATGCTTTTGCTAGGCGGATTTGTCTACTTTTTTGATCAATTGGGTCAAAAGTCAGATGTGACCATTCTTTCTGAACAATATTTGGCGATTATTTCCCTCTCGGTTCCGCCTATGATGCTTTTTATCGCCATTAAACAGTTTACAGATGGTTTGGAAAATACCAAAATCGGGATGTATGTAAGTTTGGCTGGGCTGGTAGTGAACGTGCTTCTTTGTTACATTTTTATTTATGGACATTTGGGCCTGCCTCCACTAGGCCTCAACGGAGCTGGCTTGGCCACCACACTTACCCGTGTTTTTATGCTGATCGCCTTATATGCCTATGTGAAATATGCAGGCACATTTGTCGAAGAAATGAAAGGTTTTTCAGCTTCTATTATCAAAGTGAAAGATGAGTGCATTCAATTACTGAAAAAAGGACTTCCAGCGGGTTTTCAGATGCTGGCTGAGTGCAGTGCATTTTCCTTGGCCGCCATCATGGTCGGCTGGATTAGTACGCCCGATTTGGCCGCCCATCAGATCGTGCTTTCGTGGGCAGGACTTAGTTACATGATTTCTTCGGGCATTTCGATTGCCGTTTCGATCAGAGTTGGTGCAGGACTTGGAGCCAAAAGTAAACAACGCATTTTACTTTCGACTTACGTAGGTATGGGCATGGTTCTGATTTACGAATGCCTCACTTTCGGAGGTTTTGTACTTGGTCGTGAATACCTTTCGCAGCTTTTTACAGTCGACCCCGAAGTGATGGCTGTTGCGCCCACTTTAATGATTTTGATGGGTTTGTTCCAGCTTCCAGATGGAATTCAGGTTGTCTGGCTTGGAGCATTACGCGGCATGTTGGACGTGCAGTTTCCTACCTATATTGTCCTTTTTGCCTACATGGGTGTGTGTCTGCCGGTGGCTTATTTACTCGGTTTTACGTTTGGCTACGGAACCAAAGGCATTTGGCTAGGTCTTGTGATTGGTTTATTCATTTCAGCATTGCTCAATTCGATTCGTTTTTTTTGGTTTGCGAAGCGGTTGAAGTTCGAGGAATAAGCTACTAAAGGAGGCATTATTGGTTAGTTTTTCCGTCTTTATAGTCAAACTCATTGTTGAACGAACCATCTTCATTATACCATTTCCAAGTCTTGATTCTTCTGTTTTTGAAATAAAAACCTTCCTGTTGTAAGTTTCCATTTATATAATATTCCTTAAAATAACTATATCCATTGCTTTCTCTTTGTTCGCGAGTTTCTACCTTTTTCAAATTGCGATTATCGTAAAATTGATAAGTGGTGTTTGTTGTTTGGCTTGAAGATTTTAAGGAATCTATTGATTGTACTGTTAATAGTTCTTTTTCTTTTTCAGAATAATATTCATGTATATTTATACTGTCAGAGGATATTTGTCGGAGTTTTAGATAACCGTTACTGAAATATTTATCAATCTGATTGTTAATGAAATCATATTTAACTTTAACATTCCCTTTGTCATAGTGTTTCCAAACACCCGTAGCAATACCTTTTTGAAATCGTCCTTCAGCTATCAGATCTCCTATTTCATTTTGAAACTGAAAATTTCCTGTCTCTTTATTTCTGATAATATCGGAGAATTTTTTAACGAGCCTGATTTCGAAAGTTGAATCAGGAATGTCTGTTATCTGTTTTGAACCCCAATCGCACATCGTACAACAGCCAAATACAGGCCCAATACCTCCGGAATAAATCAGATAGGTCTTGCCGATTTTTAAATTTCGACCTCCAGTTGATGTATTTGCTCTCCCTGTTCTAAGCGTTATGATTTTTGCCTCAATAGTGCCAAAATAAGCGTAAATAATTTTTGCCTTTGAAATGAATTCTTCATTTACAGTCTCTGTTGAGGATATGATTTTACAAGTAAAAACAGCGCCAAGATTGCCTTTGAAAAACTTCTCAGTAAATGTTCTATCATCTTCTATACAACAGCTAAATGAGTTTGTTTTAAAACAAACAACAATAAAAAACAGGATGTATAGTTTATTCATTGTGATTATCTATTGTTCACTATTTATATAATATAGCAAACATACTTGTTTTTAATAAACAAAAAATCATTTATTTAGCACCACCAATTCTCCATTTTCCTGGGCGATGAGGATATCGTAAAGGTCTTCGGTCAAACAAAATTCCAAGTCATTATAAAGATTCAATCTCGAAAGACGTTTGAAATGGGTTGAATCTTCCAAATACTGCATCATGTTGTGGCGTGCGGCTAGGTAAAGTCGCTTGGCCATTAAAGCCGAATCGCTGTTGTGTACCAATGTGCCTTCTAGGCCAGCCACGATAGAACCTGCAAATAACGTATCTTCCATATTGAAGCTTCCGCGCCAGCCCGAACAAAGAATCAAGACATCTTTTTCCTGTTTGCCCAAATATTTTACGATGGAAGTTTTATTCAGAAACGAACCAATCATCACTTGGTCGGCCGCTTTCGATTTAGTGATCGCTTGTGTGCCGTTGGTCGTAGTCACCACCACGGTTTTGTCTTTGAACGAAGCATCCATGTACGAGAAAGGCGAGTTGCCAAGATCGAACCCTTCGGCAGTTTTGCCATCACGTTCGGCCGCGGCTAGAAAACCTTTGTTCTTGTATTCCATGCACTCTTCCAAAGTAGCCACAGCAATGATGCTTTTCACGCCATTAGCAAACGCAGTGGTCATGCACGAAGTGGCGCGAAGCACATCTACTACCACTACAATTTTTCCCTCCAATTTGTACAAATGCAAGAGGTCTGGACTGATACAAACGTCTATGGTATTCATTTTTTTAGGTCTTAGGTTTTTGGAATTAGGAAGAGAAATTAACGGATAAAAGGAGGTTTTACAACGGTGGCTTTCAGGGCTTTATCTCGAATGGAAATAAAGATTTCAGAACCAATCTTTGAAAATTCGGTAGGCACGTAACCCATTCCGATTCCTTGATTCAATACAGGAGAAATACTTCCTGAAGTGACTTCGCCTATTTTGTTCCCATTGGCATCTACAATTGGGTAATGCGAGCGCGGAATGCCACGTTCTTCTAATTTGAAACCAACTAATTTCTTCGAAACACCCGTTTCTTTTTGTTTTTTCAGGTTTTCAGAATTGACAAACGTCTTGCTGAATTTGGTGATCCAACCCAAACCACCTTCAATTGGCGAAATAGTATCGTCTACATCATTTCCATACAAACAAAATCCCATTTCCAAACGCAAAGTATCGCGTGCGCCAAGACCAATTGGTTTGATTCCAAATGCTTTTCCTGCGTCCATGATGGCATCAAAAACTGTGGCTGCATGTTCGTTTGGTACATACAATTCAAAACCACCTGCGCCAGTATAGCCGGTAGCCGAGATAACTATGTCTTTCACTCCAGCAAATTCGTCTATTTTAAACGTATAATAGACCATGGCCGAAAGGTCGGTTTTGGTGAGCGACTGCAAAGCGACTGCGGCTTTTGGACCTTGAACTGCAAAAAGACACGTCTGTTTCGAAATGTCTTCCATTGTCACGCCAAAGGTGTTGTGTTTCGAAACCCAAGCCCAATCTTTGTCGATGTTACTGGCATTTACCACCAACATATACTTCTCATCGCTGAATTTGTAAACGAGCAAATCGTCTACAATTCCGCCTTTTTCGTTTGGGAAACACGAATATTGAATCTTGCCTGATGCCAAAATCGAGGCATCATTACTCGTCACATACTGAATCAGATCTAGGGCTTTCGGGCCTGTGAGAATAAACTCGCCCATGTGCGAAACATCAAACATGCCTACATCATTGCGTACACACATGTGTTCCTCAATGTCAGACGAATAGCGAACTGGCATGTCGAAGCCGCCAAATCCTACCATTTTTGCTCCAAGAGCCACATGTTTTTCGTGAAGAGGGATGCGTATCAATTCCATTTGCGAGGTATTAAAAGCCAAATTTCTGTAAAATCAGAAATTTGGCATATTCTAATTTTGGCGCAAAGGTAAGGAAAAATTGAGTAAAGCTTGTTGCTTGGCCAAAGACCAGTATTAAGTGTTTGTGAAGAAAAACAGATCGAATATCAGGCCAATTTCGTTCCCAAAGACGCACCTTCGGCCACTTTTAGCATGTCTTCGGAATGACAGATGACGACTTTTTCTACTCCATTCAGTATGCCATCAAATGAATTATCCATTTTAGGAATCATGCCTTTCGAAATGACTCCATTCGTTTTCAAATCTTGAAAGCTGGCATAATCCATTTCTGAAATAACCGAGTTTTTGTCTTCAAAATCAGCCAAAACACCTTTTAGTTCGAAACAATAAAGTAAAGAAACCTTATACGATTTGGCCATCGCTTTTGCTAAAGTAGTAGCCACGGTATCGGCATTGATATTGAGCATGTTACCATTCCCATCGTGCGAAAGTGGCGCGGTGACTGGCACCAAGTCGCCCGAAAGAAGATGGTCAAGAAATTTGTCGTTCACGTCTTTCACATCGCCTACAAAACCATAATCGACTTCTTTTACAGGCCGTTTTGTGCACAAAATACTGTTTCCATCTGCACCGCTCAGCCCGATTGCGTCATCGCCCAGTGCTTGCAGTTTGGCAACGATATTTTTGTTGATCAATCCGCCATAAACCATCGTCACTACGTCCAACATGGCTTTGTCAGTCACTCTACGGCCTTCCACCATCAGGGCTTGCAGACCCAGCTTGGCTGCAATGTCAGTCGCAATTTTTCCGCCACCGTGTACCAATATTTTTTTCTTTTTTATTTTAGAAAAATCAGCCAAAAAATGATCCAAAGCAATTGGATTATCTATCACGTTGCCTCCTATTTTTACGATTATTAGTTCTTCCTTTGTCATCTTGATTTGAAATAAAAAATCTGCCGAGAGACAGACTTGGTTGAGCCAAACTTGGGTATGTATTATACCAAATATTCGACTGCGAAACTAAAACAAAAAAGCCCCGATTTTACTCGAGGCTTTGTTTTTTCATTGTGTACTGAGCTGTTAACTAATTAACGTGTACACCGTAAAAACTTCGCAATTAAAATGGATTTTTGGTATAATTTTGATAAAAAATATACTTTACTACGAACTATTCTTGTATGGCATTTCGTCCAGTGGCATAAAGTAAGTAGGCTTTGGCTTTTTCATGCTTCGCTCTAAGCTCTTCCAGTTTTACGCGACCTTCCAAAGACTTCGTTTCGCGACTATTTACCATAAACACATTGCTTTCTCCATTTTCGAATTTGATGCGCTCAGCTTCTGCTAGTTTTTCGTATGTGAGGGCAATGTTTTGCTGAATGCTAACAAGACTATCCAATGTATTGACATCGTTGGTTGAAGCGCGCAAATTGTTTTCCAACTCACGGCTCATCATTTGTTGTTCGCTTTTGATATTGAGTAGTTTCAACTTGGCCGACTGGTATTTGGCTCGATCTTTTCGCCAAAGCAATGGCTGATAGACATATAGGCCAATTTTATAATTTTCCATTAAATATTTCTCATCTACGTTTTTATGTGCGTTCAATGGATCTGAAGTGAGGTAACGGTATGAAGTAATGATGTTTGGCAAAAGCGAAACGGTACGTAACTTTTTCTCTAATTCTAATTGGCGCACTTTACTTTGCATTTTCAAAATTTCGGGATGAAACTGGCGAACGTATTCAAGATTGGACTGAAGGTCATTGTCAGTTAGCTGGGCTACTTTGGTGTATTCTTGTGGCTTCAGATAAGGTTCGATTTCAAGAGGCATGTAATCCGAGCCCCACATGTGTACCGACAACACTAGCCTTGCATTTTTCAAATCGTTGGCTGCATTGTTCAGTTCAATATTGCGTTGCTGCATTCCAGCCGAGGCCTCGATGGTATCAATATTGGCCAAATCGCCTTGATTGAATCGTTCGACTGAATTTTGAAAGTTGATTTTGGCTATTCGATAGGCATCAAGGGCTATGCCGTATTTTTTATGCTGAAAATACCAATCCCAATAATCTTTGGTGACGGTAGCGGTCAGCTTGTTGATCATTTTTACTTTTTCATTTTCGGACATCGACATTCCTAATCGCGCTTGCTGAACAGCTGCTCTTCGTTCATCATAAATTAAACTGCGGCCTATCGGCAAGTAAAAACCTATATAGGCCAACCCTTGCGAAGGAGTATAATCGGCTGGGTTGATGTATTGTCCAGTATTGCGTTCAAAACCAGCCTTTAGTTCGGGGCCAAACCAAGTCGGCACTTTTAGTCCCTGGTCGATAAAGCTGTAATAATCAGTTCCTTTGTACCTTTTTTGGGTGGCTTCAAACTCAAACGAAACATCATAATGCCCTCTTGCAAAAAGCAAATCGGCTTGACCTTGTTCTGTCAGATTTCGGGCTTGAGCTGCCACAGGATGGAACTGGTACACCTGTTTCATCACATTCTTCAGATAAAGAACACTGTCCTTGTCCTGAGCAGTTGTGGCAAAACAAATGCCAAGGCAACAGAATAGTGCTTGAAATTTGTGTGATATTTTCATTTTTTCAGTTTGCTATCGCCCAAAGGCTACTGCAAATAAAACTCTTTTATCGGAAAATATTTGAATCAATTCTATGCACTTTTCTATTAGTGGAAAATTAGTGTAAGGTTATTTTACTTTTAATTGAATTGATGCGCGAATGAACGGATTTTTCGTTTGCCCGTTTTTTTCGACCATTTTGCTTGCAAGACAAAAAATTAGTCCAGATAAAAAATCCGTTTTACGCGTTCGCTCACATTGGTCAATATTTCGTACGAAATGGTCTTTGCCCAAATGGCCACTTCTTGCACTGGCAGTTGTTCGCCAAAAATGACGACTTGTTCTTCGGCCTCGGCTTCTATACCTGTGATGTCGACCATGCACATGTCCATGCACACATTTCCGATGATTGGTGCCAATTTTCCTTTGATCCAGACTTTGCCCACACCATTGCCAAATATTCTGGAATAGCCATCGGCATATCCTATCGCGAGGGTGGCGATGGTGCTGTCTCTTTCTGCCAGACCTTTTCGACTGTACCCTACGCTTTCGCCTTTTTTTACATGGCGCACTTGCGAAATCGTAGTTTTCAGTGTGCTAACATTTTGCAAACGAGCATTTTGTGGATGTCCTTCGGATTCGATTCCGTACAATCCAATTCCTAATCGTACCATGTCGTACTGATAGCGGTTCAACCGGGCAATGCCAGCCGAGTTCAACAGATGTTTGATTACTTTGAAGCCTAAAGCAGTTTCTATTCTAGTTGCAATTTGTTCAAACAATTGTGCTTGCGAATCGGAAAAAACATCATGTTCGGCTCCATCCGAACCGACCAAATGGCTAAATACCGAAGCAACTTCGATATTGGCCGATTTTAGAATGTAGCACAGCTCGTCTATCTGAAACTCCTCAAAACCAAGCCGATGCATCCCTGTATCAATGGCGAGGTGGATTTTTGTAGTTCGTAGTTCATTGTTCGTAGTTGGCATTTTCGGGTCAGACCGTAGGTCAGTACCCGAATTTTCGGTCTGACCTGCGGTACTGACCGATGACTGATGACTAATTACTAACGACTGACGACTAACAACTGACGACTGATAACTGACAAACGCTTTTAGAATACTCATGCTGTACAATTCTGGCTCAAGATTGTATTTTGCTAGTTTTTCAAATTCGTCTGGCGAAGGATTCATCACCATGATTGGTAGCGTGATGTTGTTTTCGCGCAATTCCACCCCTTCGTCTGTATAGGCAACGGCCAAATAATCAACCTTGTGATATTGGAGTAAATGAG
This sequence comes from Cytophagales bacterium, assembly GCA_043769845.1. GTDB lineage: Bacteria > Bacteroidota > Bacteroidia > Cytophagales > UBA9547 > UBA9547. Next base: position 12,672 of record JAYVIX010000077.1, on the reverse strand, counting down.
CCACTTCATGACTTCCACTTCCGTAGGCAAACGCTTTCACCATCACCATCATTTTGGTTTCGGGTTTGACCATTTGCTTGAAAACTTGCAGATTATGCACCAACGCATTCAAGTTGATCTCTAAAACAGTGCGATGTACCTTTTGTGCCAACACCTGGACCACACGCTCAAAGCCAAACATTCGAGCTCCTTTGATCAGAATCAGAGCATCGTTCCATCGGAGCCGTGGAAGATCCGAAATCAACTCTTCGGTAGTCGAATAAAAAAGTGTGTTGCTGGGGAAAACATTGCTGCATCTGCCAATTTCAGTCCCAACACCTACTAACAAAGAGATGTTTTTGTCTTTCAACAAAACAGCCACATCCTGATAAAGTTTGTCGGAAGACATGCCCGTTTCGAGCATATCCGAAAGAATAAGTATTTTTTGCTGCTTCATATTCTGCTGTTGCATGAATTGAAGCGCAATTTTTAATCCCTCAGGATCATTGTTATAGGTGTCGTCAATGAGATAATTGTTGTTTCGGCCAGCCTTCAATTCCAACCGCATCGGGATATTGGCCAATCGGAGAATTCGCTGCTGAATCGTTTGTTCATCAATACCCAATTCCATCATCATCACGATACAGTGCATCAGGTTCTCGATCGAAGCGGCATCTTTGAAGGGGAGAGAGTAGTGAGCGGTGAGCAGTAAATCGGGCTTGATAACTGTGAGCTGATAATTGTTGATTGTTGGCTGCTCCTGACTAACGGCCACTTCCCATGCGACCAAATTGGCAATGTCAAAATGGCTTTCGAGATAGCTTGCCAGAGCTAAATGATTTTTGAAATAAACAATGGTGCTGGCATCTGCGAAAAGCTTCGCCTTCTCTTCGATTTTTTCTTCTAACGAAGCAAAACCTTCGGAGTGTGCTGGGCCAATGTTGGCAAAAATTCCGATCGTTGGTTGAATGATTTTGGCCAGATTTTGCATCTCGCTAGTTCGAGAAATGCCCGCTTCGAAAATCCCGAGTGTATGTTCGGCACGCATTTGCCAGACCGAAAGTGGAACCCCGATTTGCGAATTGTAGCTTTTGGGACTTTTTACGATTCTAAAATCAGGCGAAAGCAACTGATAAAGCCATTCTTTAATAATTGTTTTGCCATTACTTCCCGTGATGGCCACTACTGGCAAATCGAATTGAGCACGATGAAAAGCAACCAATTCTTGCAAAGCAGCGACCGAGCTTTCAACTAAAATGATATTTGCTTCTGGTAATGACCGCAAATCGACCAAATGTTCACGCTCGACCACAAACTGACGAATTCCTTTCTGGTACAACTCGGTCAGATATTGGTGTCCGTCATGCATTTTACCATTTATTGCAAAAAACAACGCACCCTCTGAAAAAGCAGCCGTCCGACTATCAAACAGTAATTGAGTGATTGGTTTATTAAAAAATAAATGAATAATTTTTCCTATTAATATTTCAGAAATTTGGTTAAAATAAAGCATCAGATTTATTTTTCGAGTGAATACCTGTCAGGATTTTTATACTGGCAAAAAATAGCGGTGATAGATTCGTACCAAAATCTTGCCGTTACAATATCCGAAAGCATCTTTTTGTACTGCTTGAATTCTTCCAAAAATTCCTTACCAAGTCCGCTTCTTTTTGATTCATAGTAAACAACTACCGTTTTTAAATCCTCTTTGGCAGGAATAGTCAGCTTGGACTTGTATTTCATAAACCCAGTTCTGTCGAAATTTCTCGAACAGCCTCATCAAAATCAAGAGCAGTCTTTTTGTCCTCCGATAGATTTTTTATTCGTTCGTCTAGGAGTTGTTTTTGCCAAAGAGGAAGGCTCGTTTTTGGTTCTGGTTGAACCGAAGCCACTTCTTTTACAATTTGAATAATGTTCAAATCAGCCAGATCTTGAATAAGCTTCATCGCTTTGCTATTGCTTACTTGGATCGTAATAGTTGACATGGCTGACAAAATTAGTTATACAAAAATAAGGATTTCTTCTGGCTTTGAGATTCTAAATAAAACAGTTCATGCTTGCAAACCAACGAAAACTCTTGCTACTTTATACTTAACTACTAAATACTTGAGAAATGGCAAAGGACAAAAAGGATGCGCAACCAAAAGTTCACCCCGAACTGGAAGGCTTCAATATCACGATCGACAAATTCGGTCAACTAAAATCAAACATGACGACCGAACAACTCAATGAGTTTTTGAATAAAAATGTGGAAGATAAGAAACTAAAGAATCTGTAATTGAGCTTTACAGCGTTAACGATTACGTAAAAATCGCATCGCCATCGCCATATTGAAAACCATCTGGTTTTAATTCGTTTTCAAAACCATTTCCATACACATACTGGTAGCTGGTTGGTCGAGAATACACAAACGGAAGCTTTTGCGACAACAATACTTTGGTCAGTTCTGGATGAAAAGTCACAAATTCTTTAGCTTTCTTTTCGATCAAAAGCCGAATCAAAACTATTGAAATAATTTTTATGTTTTTAGATTCTGCAAAAAGATAATGCAGTTTAAAAACTCCATCGCGCTCAGTCATGAGCAAGGATGCGATTTTGTCGCCTGCTTGTTTGAAAATCACAAAATGATTGGTAAACGTGGCGGCATGGGAACTGAAGGGATAAAAACGTTTTTCCTTTTTTTCGTCTGTCAATACCCAAGGAAAATCAGTGATCCATTTGAAATCTTTCGAGGTACGCTGAAAATGGTTGGTGGCATCGTGGCCATTGTTGGTCAGTTCACTGGCCGAAAGAAAACGAATTTCAATATTGCTCGGTTTGATAAAATTCTGTTTTTGCAGAAAACTAAGCGGCCCTAGTAAGGCATTCATCATTCCGTCCATTGTTTTCAGAAGAAAACCTATTTTGGCAAGACTTGGGTTTTTGCGTAACAGCACATCTTTCAAAAGCGGTTTCAAAAACAATTTGGCACCCGCTTTAGGTTCTGGCACATGAAACATACGCGACTTTTGAAAAACCGCCAAAGAAGTAGGCGTAGCATCAGCCAACAAAAAGCCATTCGTAGCCTGATAAGCCGCCAAAAGCAAAGGTACGCCCAAGGCTTTTCCTTTTTCAGAATCGGCCCACCAACAACTGATCCAAAATACTTTTTTTCGTTCAGGTCTAAAAACCAAATCGGGCATTAAACCGATGAAAGCCAACACATTGCCGTTTTCTTCTTCCGCCAAAATAAGAGCCACATCGTCTGAATCAGCTCTTGGGTTACGCACTTGCGAAAGCACTCTTTGTGCCGTGATAGGAATGACCGTGGTGGCCTTGTATTCTTCCGAATGCAAGTACGTTTCTAAGTCACTTATTTTTAGGTGTCTGAATTTCAATTACTTAATTTTAAAACAATACAAGCCGAGATATCTCCTACGTTCCGAAAACCGATCATTTCGTTTAGGTCGAACTTGATGCCGTATTTTTGTTCGATTGCATGCAATAACACCAAATGGTTGACCGAATCCCAATCGGCCACGTCATTTGCGGTGATGTTGGTATCGAGTCGGATCGAATTGTCGTCCAGCACATCTCGAAAGATTGCTTCTAAGTCGCTCAGGATTTGTTCGTTAGTGAAAGCCATTTCTAATGTGCGCTGGAAATAAAATGTTCAATAAAATATTTTTCACTCGATTCTAATTCAAAAAAATCGTCTTTTTCTTCGAAACCAAGAGTTGGCAATAAGTTTTTGATATATTGATTTTTGGTCGTTGGAATGTAAACGGCTCGGATGTTTTTTCGAGATTTCAGCCCTTCGTCCAGCATCAGATTCAAAGCCCATTTTTCCAATCCTCGTTCGAATACGCGGCAACTCATGACCCACGTTTCGACAAAAAGCGCGTCTTCTTTTTGTTCCAACAAAACGGCACTTACTATCCCTTCGTCCCCAAATTTATCTTGAAGACTGATCGCAAAACCGATAAAACGTTCGGATTCGATCATCGCTTTTATTTCCGCTTCCGAATGACGGATGCTGCGTAGGTTGAATTGGTTGGTGCGTTGCAAAAGTTGTGCCACACGAGGAAGCGTATAGGCATCTATAGGCAATGCTTTCGCCTTCATTTCCAGACTTTTAAGAAAATCGTCTTGGTTCGAAAACGAAATAGATTCTTGCTTGCGCTCCGTTTCTTGGCGGTATTTTTCGGTTCGGTCGAAATCTTCGGCAGTTATTGCTGCGGTTTCGAACAAGTTTTCATTTTGTAAAAACAAAAGCCATTCGGATGGGTCAGATGGCAAATCAGGCACCGTCATTTCAGGAAAAACCGTTTTTACTTGGGCTCTTTCTGCTGCATTGTCGTCCAGGAACACCAAACTATCGAGTCCAATATTGAGCGTTTGGGCGATCGTTTTGATGTTTTCAGATTTGGCTTGCCAATTTGCCACAAACAACGCTATGTCAGCCAGTTGCAAGACCATTTCTGGATATTTCTCGAACACTTCTTTGGCCGTTTGAACTTCGTTTTTGCTACAAACGGCCAATAAAATACCTCTGTTTTTCAACTCTTTGAGCCACAATTGAATGTCGGTAAATACTTTCCCTCGACCTAAAAGACCGAGTTCTAGATTTTCCCAACCATCATCTCCCACGATGCCGCCCCAAATGGTATTGTCCAAATCAATCACCACGCATTTTTTCACCTTTCCTTGTCTAGCCGCAAGGTTTTGTAAAAACGATTTGGCCACCTTTGGCAATGCTTCGAACGAAATATCGGCTTGGGACGAATAATAAAACTTTGGATCGAAATAATTAGTTGGAAGTTGAATCAGACTGATTGCAGGATTCTGGCACGCCAATTCAGACAATCCAAGATTGATTTTTTGAATCTGATAGCGGAAAGAAAGTTCGGTTTGAAGCCCAAATTGGCCGAAAACTGCGTCATCTTCAACAGAAAATAGATTTACAAAAACAGTTCGAATTTTATTTTCACCTAGTTTTTGGATAAAAATCTTGAATTCTTCGAGGAAAATAGATGAAAAATTACTCCTTTTATTTAGTTCTGTCTTATAAAATCGTGTTTGTATTGCCTGCAAAGAATGGTACAGAAGTACGCCATCGCACTGAGCCGTGTACAAACCCGAATAGCCATTTATTTCTTGAGCGATCGTGCCGATAGTTGCTTGGTAAATCTGCAAATCAATCTGAAACTCATAGGACATGCCGCGCAAGGCTTGTGCCAAAAATTGTGGTGCCGCATCAGAAAGTAAGCCTAGTTTGAAAGGCTTGAAATGGGAATAGTCTTTTCGAAGGTTTCTTTTGAGTGCCAAAAAATCCATGTGGCAAAAATAGGGAAACCAATGGATAGTTAACAGTTAATAGTTTGCAGTTTATAGTTCAGTATTACTTTAAAAACAAATCAATCAGCGAAATATTTACCCAACATGTCCAAAGTCAAAGGTTTCGTCCAGAAGTCTTTGACTTTGGATTCGTTTTTGGCTTTTTGTACGTCATTTGGATCGATCGAAGAGGAAAGAATTACAATATTAGATGCTACTTGATTGTCTATCATCTTCTCCAAAAACTGCCAGCCGTTTAGTTTCGGCATGTTCAGATCCAATAACAACAGGCTAATTTTTTCAGAATTGGATTCGTTAAGAAACTGAAGTGCTGCCGTTGGGTCCATGAATTCACGCGTCTCGATTGTTGGATCGAAAATTGAGAGCATTTTTTTGCAGATGAAATTGTTCGTTTCGTCATCATCTACCAAAACAATTAGTTTGGCCATGTTTGTAGTTTTGTTTAATATTTACCCAGTTATTCTCTTAAGCAATTATAAGCAAGAATTGTTTGAAGTCCAAATTAGAAAACGGCCTATATATGCGATATTGGCCATTTCTGTTACGTTCGTGTTACTAAAACATCTATTTTTTGTTTGAAATGGAGTAAGGGCTTAGATTGCAGAAAAAAAAAGAAAATGTCAAAAATAATTATCAAAAGCGAACAAGCTCCTGCGCCAATTGGGCCGTATAGCCAAGCGGTGAGTACAGGAAATATGCTTTTTGTATCGGGACAAGTAGCTTTAAACCCAGCAAAAGGCGAGATGGAAAACGAAAGCATCGTCTCGGAGGCCACGCAAGTCATGAAAAACTTGGACGCAATTTTAAAAGCGGCTGGTTTTGAATGGAACGAGGTAGTAAAGTCAACCATTTTCTTGAAAGATTTGAATGACTTCGGTACAGTGAATGGAATATATGGCGAATATTTCAAGGAAAATCCACCTGCTCGCGAAACTGTGGAAGTAGCAAGATTGCCTAGAGATGCAAAAGTGGAAATATCGGTGGTGGCTGCAAAGAGCTAAGAGAGAAGGATTTGTAGATTTATTACAAAGTTTTCCAATAGGAAAACTTTGTAATTTTGTAGGCTAGTACGTTGAATTTTGCTGATTATTCCAAAGAAATTGTTGTCTTTCAGACTATTCGTTTACAAAATCCTTTTTTACTGAACTCTTGCCATTTTATCCTTTACTATTTCCACTGCTTTACGCAGTTTTTCGGTTTCTTCCAAATCTTGTTTTTGCTCCAACTTATTCATTTCTAGATCTTTCACCAATTGAACCGAATCCATTTTGTTTTCTTTTATTTGGTTTAAAAGATCTTGTTTTTGATCTCTGTTTTTCTGCATCCGATTTCGTACTTTTTGTTCGTTTGCCACCGTTCGCTCGTATTCTTTGGTGCTTTTGGCGAGTGTTTTTTCAGCTTCTTCTACTTGTTCGGCATAGTCGGCACGGTAGGCGTCTACGGCAAATTGGTACAGGATTTTCTCCAATTCGTCCCGATTTTGATGTTTACCTGTCACAAACTCGGTTCCCAAATCGACCGACATCCACACTTCGGTTCCTTGTTTCGATTTTTCAATCACTTTCGAATACATCCGCACAGGCTTGGGCGAAATGGTGGCCATCATCGCTTCATGTACAATGTATTCGCTTCCACTAGCATCTACTTTGCCAAATTCTTTCACCTTTTTCGACCACCCTTTTTCGATGATTTGTTTTTCCAATTGAATCAGAACCGCAAATCCTATTCGCTGAAGCTTTTCTACATTTTCTTCTCTTTCGACTACTTTAATAGAAGGCACACTTCCTTGAAACGAAAAAAACGAAGCAATGCAAATGCCTATAAACAACTTCCTCATGAATATCCAGTTTTTGTTTCCGAAATATCAGGAATTTATGTTCAATTTCAAATGAGGGAGTTCCTCGTTCCTAATTCGTAATTCCTTGTTTTGGCACAACTACTTGTAACAAAGAACTACAAACTAATTCTCTCCGTATAAACCCTAAATTTTATAAAAGATGAAACTCTCATTTTTTTTCCGAAACACATCGCTCAATTGCATCGTGGTATGTTTGGCCACCAACCTTGCACACGGCATGAAATTGAGCGAAGCTTTGGCGCTGAACAAAGTGTCGATGGAAGCGAAATGGAAATCAGGTTCAACCGAACCTTTGTTTCTGAAACTGCGCAATCTCAGTGCCACGATGATCGAAATAGAAGTGGAAGCTGGTTCGTATTTCAGGTGTTTGGACGATCAGGCGCAAGACATGCTCGCGATGAAAAATTACGCTTTTAAAATAGCTGCCAACAAAACAGCCGAAAAATCGATGAGTGTCCATTGCATGGAATTGCATGATTATGGCCCACATCAGGATGCTGAATTTGTATACATGGGCAAGGCAGACGGAAAATTGGTAACGGTTGCTCAGTTCACCGCCAGTACCGACAAATATATGGGACTCTCGCAAAGTCTCGTCTGGGCATTGGCCGAGAAAAAAACCTCGTTTGATTACTCTAAAGGCGATTCTGTGGCTTATTGGCCTTTGCTGAAAGCCGTTTCTAGTTATATCAAATTGGTAGAATATAATGATCCCAGTTATACATATGTCCCTATTCCGCGTATTACGTTCAATTCGAGGGTGAACATTTCCAGCTATATCAAACCCAATACCAAACTAAGTCTCAAAGGAATAGACAATACTGGAAAAGTGCTGAAAGAATATTTTGCCAATAAACCTGTAGCAGCTGGTTTCTACAACGTTACAATTGGCTACAACGACATTGTGATGGACAGTAGTTTTGCTATTAGCTACCAACTGTCGGACGACAAAGGAAATGTATTACTTGAAAAACATGCCAAAAACAAAACCATGGAACCTGCTGAAAAAATCTATTGGCTGCAAACTGGCTGGGAAATGAGCATTCAAACTGCGATTCCAAAAGCAAGTCTGAAACTTTTTGGGCCTGACGAAAAACTGCTTTTGGTACTCTACGAAAACAAAAATATACCTGTTTCGATTCGCAAAACGCCTTATGCCTTTTATCACACTTATGGCAAGCAAGCCAAATTCAAAGTACGTTTGTATGACGATGTTGCAGGCAAAATAGTACAAGAAATAAAACTAGATGGCGCAAAATCCGAAGAACAAAAAGTGGTAATGAAAAAGAAATAACAATTAGCCTCCAAGGTTTTGAAACGTTGGAGGCTAATTTATTAATGAATTTTATTTCATTATATTTTTAGTAAACTCAAGAAGTGATTTGCTTCCAGGCTTCACTACTACCGTTTTAGGAAGCTTGCTCACATACCACTTTACCGTCCAAGTGCTAGCGCTGTTTGGGGCAATTTTAGTAAATGGCCCGAAAGGTTCCAGTTCGGTGTAGGTATTTTCGTGGTGCGTGTAAAGTTCGATTTCGTCTTCACCTGGTGCTTTTTTATCCGCGGGCGTATCGGTGAATTTGAATAAAAGCAAATGGGCATCGTTGCTCGCAAAAGCCAACCAACCTTGCGAACCATCGCTGAATAATTTAGGAATGGCCTCAGGATCTTTGGCGATGAACGATGAATCGTAATCGAACCAAGAAACCCCGTTTTTGTTCGACAATAAAGGAAGCAAATCGCCAGTAGCTGGCGTAGTACCTGTCGGGAAATACACCAAGCCGCCTGATGGTACACGTGCAATTTGCCATGAACCAAGCGCAATAGTGTCTTTGCTTGTGTTTTTGATTTTGTAAGTGACCGAAACTGAATTGTCTTTTTCGTTTGTCTCAAATGTTTTCTCGAAAGCACAATTTGTTTTTCCTTTCGTAGGTAAACTGCTTACTATTAGCTTATTACCTACTATTTTAGAAGTATAAGGCTTGCTATCCAAGGTGTCACTAGGTGGCCATCCCCATACCGATTGTGGTGCTGGCCAAAACGTAGCCCCCCAATTGTTGCCATTTTCTTTGTTGGTGTACAACACCTCTTTTCCATTCAGTTTGAACGAACTGATACGTCCACCCACAGCAGGATCTACTTCGAAATACAAGCCTTTGAAAGCAAAACTATATTTGCCATTTTTTTCAACAGGCTTCGTTTGGGCATTGCCCGAAAGCGAAACAATGGCGAGTGCTGATGCAATAATTACTTTTTTCATTCTGAGTCTGTGAAAAATGGAGTTTTGATTTTTTAAATGAATGAGTTCAAAATTGACAAATAACTATTTAAATGTCTACTTTTTCCAAAATAGTATGAAAATCGACTAAACGGCCAGCATATTTACCATACAGCATGTTGCGAAAATCATCGAAATGGTTTTGTTCAAAATCGTGATAAGCCGAAAGATTGTCAAGCGTTAGTTGGAGCGAATAAGTAAGGCCACCTTGTTCGTCATTACTCAGCAGCCGCAGGAATCTTTTTTCTTGAAAAAAACCTGTGAGCCAAAGACTTGGGATAAATGTTTGACGCATCCATTCGAGCCATTCGGCTTCTATTTCGCTGTCGATGTTTACGGTAAGACTAAATAAAATCATGAAATCAGTTTCTGGCACGAATTACGAGTTTCTGATTTTATAAACCAATTTTTCTAATAGCATAGCAAACTCGAATGAGATAAAATCCTGATATTATTCTCTAAAGAGCAGTTTAAAAATACTTACAAACCATTATCTAGCATAATACATTGAAATCAATTCCGAAAATGGTCTTTTAAAAAACTGCATAAATAGTGCGTAACTTAATTTTTTAGGGCATTCCTTAAACAAGCGACTTGCGAGTAGATGGTAAAGCAAAGTGTCAACAAACACAATTACTTCACCAATACCAATTTAGCTCAAATTGACGTCTAAAGCCTATCTTTACTAGATGTTCACTGGCTTACTCAAAAATTACAGAAAGAAACTAATCAACCTTTCGGGCAGCAATAGGGCTTTGTTACTTTTGCGCCTCAGCAAGGAAAATGATTTGGATCTGAACGAGGCGGATTTTCTGCTGAACAAACCTTCGTTTCAGATCATTGAGCATTTGATTTCTGGAAAGACAAAATTTCCGATTTGCACTTTGCTAGACAGCCGAAACGAGCAAGCCAACCGTGTAGGAAAATCCTTGCTAAAAATCGCACGCAAAGACCGATTTCTGTTCGAAGAAAGTGGTTCTTGCGATTTGTATGTCGGTTGGCCATTTGTGCGTGGCAAGTTTTCGGATGGAACTTTTACACGTTGTCCGTTGCTATTTTTTCCAGTCCAATTGCGTTTGGAGGAAAATGTTTGGCAGTTGGCACAAAGACAAGAAGTGCCTATTTCGCTGAATAAAAGCTTTTTGCTGGCTTGGCAACATTACAATTCCATCTCGCTTAGCGAAGATTTTGTCGAAACTTCTTTCGAAACTTTCAGCAAAGAAAGTCGTGAATTTCGGACGCAATTGTATGAATTGCTAAAAACGAATGGGTTGGAAATTCATTTCAATAGCGAACTGTTTGTTGACAAATTGCTTGCGTTCGAGGAATTTAAATCGGCCGAATTCGAGTCGCAAATGGAAGATGGTCGGGTCAAATTGTTCAACGAAGCGGTATTAGGTATTTTTCCACAGGCAGGTTCCTTTTTGGTGCCAGATTATGATGCGCTTTTAGTTCAAGGTTCCGAGTTAGTACTTCCGAGTATGGAAGAATTCTTTGGCTCGAAGGCTAGTCCAGAAAACAACGAACAACGAACAACAAATAGCGCACTAATAAAAGAACGCGACCTCCAGACTCCGCTTCCGCTTGACGCTTCGCAAGAGCAAGCTTTGAAGCAAGTGAAGGCTGGCAATTCGATTGTCGTTCAAGGCCCACCAGGAACTGGAAAGTCGCAGCTGATTTGCAATTTGGTTTCCGATTTTGTGAGCCGTGGAAAACGGGTATTGGTAGTGTGCCAAAAACGTGCCGCTTTGGACGTGGTATACAAGCGCCTAGAAAGTATTGGTGCTGGCGATTTTGTGGCTTTGGTGCACGATTTCAAAACCGACCGAAATGCGATTTATACCAAAATCGCCTCTCAAATAGCAAAAGTAGACGAATACAAACACTCCAACAACGGATTGGACACCGTTTTTTTGGAACGCAACTATCTGGAAGCCTGCAAAAAAATAGACCAAACGGTTACGCAACTCGAAGCATTCAAAACGGCCTTGTTTGATACAAACGAATGCGGAGTGAGTGTGAAGGAGCTTTATCTGTTAGTTCGTAGTTCACAGTTTGTAGTTCCTAGTTCTGTTGCGAACTATAAATTCTTCACACATGGAAAACTAAAAGCATTCAACAGCAAACTAAAATACCTCCTACCGTTTGCACTTCAGTTTGATTTGGAGAAAAATCCTTGGCGGTTGCGCAAGAATTTTAAAAATCATTCGTCTGCAGATAGACAAAAGCTGGCAGAAGCCTTGGGTGAATTGCATCGTTTTGACGAATCACTTGCAAAGACAAGAAGTAAGCACACTGTCGAAATTCCCCAATTATGGAATTTGCGCATTCATCATTCTCTTTTAGAAGAGTTGACAGTTGACGGTTTTCGGTTGACAGAAAATTACGATTCAACATTTATCACCCGTCATTCATCCATCTTCTACCTTCATTTTCAGAGGTTTGCCACAGCTGCACAAGCCGAAACGAAACTTCCGAAATGGAAAAACAGATTGGAAAAATGGAAAATACAGGTACAAGAACGTTGTGAAAAACCGCTAGCTAGTGATGTAAATAATATGAATATTAATTCATATTATTTACATGCTGAAAAAGCAAAAAAACTATTTTCCCATTTTTTTGGAAGAATACAATGGAAATTCTTCTCGAAAGAAAGATCTGAAATTCAGGCATTATTGAAAGTCAACCTGTTGACCGAAACATCAGAAGGACTGGAAGAATTGAGTCAGAGAATCCACAATTCGCAGCAGTTTTTTCTATTGCGCGAGGAATTGAAACAAAGCAAAGAATTCAGTTTTGGCGAAGAAGAATCAGCTGAAAATTATCTGGAAGCCATCGAAATAATCGAAAATGCATTGGCTTTTGCCGAACGCTGGTCTCTGGCCGAGCAAGAAATGAAATTGCCCATTGTGCTTCAAAAACTTCCGATAGAAGCATTTCTAGAAACTACTATTGAAATAAAATATTCTATTCAACAAGTAGAACAAACCTATCTTTCAAATTTTGGCTATTTCAACGAAGAACATTTGCATGAGCTTTTTACGCAAAAAGCTTTTTATCAATCGCTGCAACTGCTTGATTCTGAATTTGATGCCATGGTGGAGTATGACAGAGCAAAAGAGGACTTGGAGTTTCAAGAGTTGGAAGCCTTGGAAGATTTAGTTCGTAGTGTGAAGTTCGTAGTAACTCGTCAGGAAAACTTCGAACTACTAAATACGAA
>JAYVIX010000076.1:0-10913 GCA_043769845.1 Cytophagales bacterium | reverse complement strand
TATTTGCGGAAACGACCCTGAAAGTCCGACAGCTTGCAAGCCCGATTTTAACTTAAGCTACCGAATTGCTTATTTACTTTTTTCGATAGCGGTATCTTGTTGGATATTGAAACATTTCAGTCCGTTGTTAGGTGTTTACTGGCCTATTCCACATGGTTGGACAGCGGAGTTGTTGTTAGTAAGCGGCCAATTGATTTTCCAAACGATTGCATTCTTTGCCTTTTCTTCGAATAGAAATTTAGAAAAGCTGTTGAACTATTTGGCTAATGTGATGACAGTTTCACTTATGGGTAGTTTGTTGCTTGTTCCAGCTTTGATCATTTCTATTGTTTTACCAAGCCTCTTTGTTTATTTCTATTTGGGATGGTTCGGGTTGTTAGTGATGTTTATGTTTTTCGAACACAAGCGAAGGGTTAAAGTCTATCATCTTCATTCTAATTTGTCGTACACGTGGGTTTTGTACCGTTTTTTAGTGAGCAGTTTGTGTGTTTGGATATTTAACTAATTGATTATGAAGATTGTCATATTTGCAGCCAACGGATATATAGGCCGTGTTTTGGTGGATTATTACACCCGTAAAAAAGCAGAAATAATAGCCGTCACGCGAAAACCTACACTGTTTTCTTCTGGAGTTACTAATGTACTTTGGGATGGAAAAAAGTACGCAAACTCTTGGGCTAGCTTTTTGAATGGTGCCGATCTTGTGATAAATCTTGCTGGTAAAAGCGTCAATTGTCGCTATACCGAGGCGAATAAAAAAGAGATTTTTGATTCACGGACGTTTGCAACGGAGGTCATTGCCAAAGCGATCAACTTGTGTGTTGTTCCTCCCAAATTATGGGTCAATTCGGCCTCGGCCACTATTTATCGACATGCCGAAGATAGGCCAATGGATGAATTGAATGGCGAAATTGGCTCGGGTTTTTCGGTAGAAGTGTGCAGAAAATGGGAGAAGACGTTTTTCGAAACCCAAACGCCTAAGACCAGAAAAGTAGCATTACGAATGGCAATCGTGCTAGGCAAATCGGAAGGCGTATTTATGCGACTTAAAAATTTGGTACGATTTGGTTTAGGCGGAAAACAAGGCAACGGCAAACAAATGTTCAGCTGGATTCACGATAAAGACTTATGTCGCATGTTTGATTTTCTGATCGAGCATCCTGAGATAAAAGGAGTCTACAACGCCTCTTCTCCCAATCCTATTTCCAACGAAAAAATCATGAATACGATTCGAAAACAGATGCGCGTACCTTTTGGATTGCCTTCGCCAGCTTGGCTGCTCGAAATGGGAGCAATTCTAATTGGAACCGAGACCGAACTTATTTTCAAAAGTCGTTGGGTAGTGCCTACCAAATTGTTACATGCTGGTTTTCGATTCCAGTTTCCTGTAATTGAAGATGCCGTAATGGATATTTTAAGGAGTAAATAGTGAACACTAAATCAATCAACTTAAACCTGAAACAATGCCAACCATCCGACTAGAAACGTATATTGAAGCTCCGATCGAACGAGTTTTTGATTTATCCAGAAGTATCGACCTACATAAATTGACCACCAAAGAAACCAATGAAGAAGCAATTGCTGGCAAAACTTCAGGCCTGATTGGGTTAGACGAAACCGTCACTTGGCGAGCCAAACACTTTGGTATTTATCAAAAACTAACTGTCAAGATTGTAAAATACGATCGGCCTAACATGTTTGCTGACAAGATGTTGAAAGGTACTTTCGCTTCGATGTATCACGTTCATTCGTTCGAAAAAAGTGAAATTGGAACAAAAATGATCGACCAGTTTGAGTTCAAATCACCATTGGGTTTTCTGGGAATGATAGCTGACTATTTGTTTCTTAAAAAATATATGAATAATTTTTTATTAATTAGAAATGAAGAATTAAAGGCAATAGCCGAATCGGAGAGGTGGAAGAAAATGCTGTTGGTATAATTCTTCCCAGAAAAAATAAAATTATTTCTGTAACCTCTCTCTATTTTGAATGTATTGTATCTCAAGAACCATTTAAAATAAAAAGGTATGACAAAAACGATGACTTGTTTAGTACGGATTTTCACATCCAGTCTGTTTGCCTTTGTCTTGCTATTGGCAACACAAAGGTCTGATGCACAGACAATCTCGACCAACCAGACTGGTACCCACAATGGTTGGTATTGGTCATTCTGGACAGAAGGTGGCGGTACTGCTTCGATGACTCTGGGTGCAGGCGGTAACTATAGCACTACATGGTCTAATATCCAAAATTTTACCGCAGGTAAAGGTTGGAGAACGGGAACAAGAGACCGTGTAGTTTGTTTTGAGGGGACATACAACGGAGGAAGCAATGGCTTTTTGGCAGTGTATGGCTGGACGAAAGACCCTCTAATTGAATATTATGTGGTAGAAAGTCACGGACAATGGGATCCTCCGGGCAACACGAGCGACATTAAAAATGTTGGAAGTTTTTTCAGTGACGGGGATACGTATGATGTGTATCAATCGCAACGGGTAAACAAACCTTCTATCATTGGAAATGCCACTTTTTATCAATTTTGGAGTGTAAGAAGAACAAAGAGAAGTTCTGGCACTGTTACATTCAAAAACCATGTAGACCAATGGGAAAAATCTGGTTTGAAATTGGGTACTACTTGGGATTACCAAATCATGGAATCGGAAGGATATGGTAGCTCTGGAAACTCCAACATCACGGTACTTACTTGCAATACCTGTGCTACTACTGCGCCAACTGTCACTTCAGCTGTAACTTATGAAGTTGGTGATGTTTCCAAACAACTGACCGCTTCGGGAACCAATCTGAAATGGTATACTGTAGAAACTGGCGGAACTGCAAGTACGACCGCACCTACACCAAATACCACCACGGCTGGCAAAACTACTTATTATGTTTCGGCAACAGGAAGCTGCGAAAGTGCTAGGTCAGCCATCACAGTGAATGTGGTGAGTACTTACAAACTTTTCAAAGTATCAGCACCTGTTACTGTAGACGGAACGATAGACGAAGTATGGAACGATGTCAATGCTAAACCATTGAATGCGACCAAACTACTTTCAGGAACCGTTTCTAACAGTGCCGACCTGAGTGGATATGCCAAATTGCTATGGGACAATACTTATTTGTATTTCCTAGCAGTGATAACGGACAATGTCAAACAAAACGACAGCCAAAACTCGTACGATGACGATCAAGTAGAATTGTATATTGATGCTGACAATGCAAAAGCAAGCACTTATGATGCAAACGACTGCCAGTATTCATTTGGCTATAACGATGGCACAGTAGTGGGCACCATTCCTACGACAGCTTCTAAAACAGGAATTACTTATTCGGCCGTAGCTACCACCGATGGGTATATCATCGAAGCAAGAATCCCATGGACAACTATTAATACTACCCCTGCGGCCGATAAATTGATTGGAATTGATTTCATGCTCAATGACGATGATGACAATGGTACAAGAGATGGAAAAATGTCTTGGAACGCAGCTACTGATGATGCATATCAAAATGCTTCATTATTTGGAACGGCCAAATTGAGCAATCAACAACTGGTAACTGGTATTGAAAATTTCGCAATCGATCATTCTGCAGTTTTTCCTAATCCTGCCACAAACGAGTTGTATGTCACTGGTTTTTCAAATCAGTTTGAATACACCATTACCGACTACACAGGAAGAACGATTTTGGAAGGACAAAGTGCCGAAAAGATTACAATTTCAGAATTAGAATCGGGCGTTTATCTATTAAAAATTAGACAAGGCGACCGAGTGAAACTAACTAAGATTTCTAAATTGTAAGTATAAGTCGTCAGTAAACAGTTGTCAGTCATCAGTTTTAGTAAAAAACCTTGTGACTTAAAAATGTGTTTCAAATATCGAATTATAATTCACCACAAAAAAGGGGCCTCAAAGCCCCTTTTTTTTGTATCATTGTTTGACTGTCGACTGATGACTCTCAAC
This sequence comes from Cytophagales bacterium, assembly GCA_043769845.1. Taxonomy (GTDB): domain Bacteria; phylum Bacteroidota; class Bacteroidia; order Cytophagales; family UBA9547; genus UBA9547. Next base: position 6,948 of record JAYVIX010000076.1, on the reverse strand, counting down.
TGACGACTATACTACATGGATCTTAACCTCATTTATTCCGACAAACGATTTGGTACCGTCAATTCTAGCAACATTTCCGATGCCAGGACCCAGTTTCAACGCGATTTCGACCGAATCATTTTTTCATCTGCTTTCAGGCGACTACAAAACAAAACCCAAGTATTTCCACTTCCTGGAAGTGTTTTTGTACACAATCGGCTCACTCATTCGCTAGAAGTAGCCTCCGTAGGTCGTTCACTGGGTTCGCTCGCTGGCGATTTTATTGTCGATACCTATGCCAGCCAACTTACCGATGCGAGCAAAGACTTTTACAAACACAGCCTTTACAATGTGATTGCGGCCGCTTGTCTCTGTCACGATATTGGCAATCCAGCTTTTGGACACTCTGGCGAAGATGCCATTGCTTCTTATTTTCAGAAAAATAAAACAGAACTACAACCGCTTTTTTCGGAAAACGAATGGCAAGATTTTGTGCATTTCGAAGGCAACGCCAACGCCATCCGAATACTTACCCAAAAGCAAGAAGGCAAATCAGAAGATGGTCTCCAGCTGACTTTTGCCACGCTGGCATCTATTGCCAAATATCCTTGCGAATCTTCCGGAAGCGATAATAAAAGTACACATCGTAAGAAATTTGGATTCTTTCAGTCCGAAATTTCCACCTTTGCCCACATCGCCAAGTTTACCGATATGGTTCAGGAAAGCTCCTCTCCTATGGTTTTTCTACGACATCCGTTTGTGTGGTTGGTAGAAGCTGCCGATGATATTTGCTACAACATCATCGACCTAGAAGATGCCCACCGACTAGGGATTATCGAACATAGCGAATGCCTAAAGGTGTTGAAATTATTGATCTCCGAAATCGGAATGGATGACCAAGCCCGAATCGAAACCAGATTGGACTCGATGACCGACCGAAACGACAAAATTGCCTACCTGAGAGCCAAATCAATCCATGCCCTCACGATGCAAGCGATTGAAGTTTACAAGACTAATTTTGAATCCATACTAAAAGGCAATTTCAATATTTCGTTGTTTGATCAAATAAAAAACCGTTGCGAGGCTTTGCAACAGATTACGGCTTTTTCGTACCAAAATATTTACAACCATCGATCGGTGGTTGAAATTGAAAATGCGGGTTATAATGTGATGTATCAATTGCTCTCGCACTTTGTACCACCCATTTTGCTAGACGATGCCGAGAAAACAAAATCAGACAAAAAAGCATTAAAACTCATTCCGAGTCAGTTTTTATACATAAACGGAAGTCGTTATCAGAAAGTAATGGGAGTACTCGACTATGTATCTGGCATGACAGATAACTACGCCACTGATCTTTATCGCAAAATCAAAGGAATCGAAATAGGGATGAGCATTTAGATCTAAGATCATACCTGACAGGTTTTTAAAACCTGTCAGGTATGATCTTAGAAACATTCTTTCAAATTTTAATCGTGTACTAAACAAAAGAGGCCACCTTTGCAGGCAGCCTCTTTCTGTTTGCTACTTAGTTCGAATAAATTTTGCCATCAATTGAAATTTGGAACTGGAGAAACCGCTGGAACTGGCGAATTGATCGCTCTTTTGGTTTGGCTTTCGTCATATTTTTCAAAAATCGAATTATTACTTTTATATTCTGGCACCATTCGTTTCATCTGGATCACCATTTTTTCTTCTTCGCCTCTTTCGTAATATTTCAACAACTCTGCAATGTGGGCCTGCACTTGACTAAACTCTTGTCTGCGCACCTTCGCAATCATAATTTTAGGATGATGCGTAGGCATTGTGTTCTCTTCATTGTTCAATAATTCCTCATATAATTTTTCCCCTGGTCTCAGTCCAGTGTACATTAGCTGAATGTCTTTGCCTAAGGTTAATCCAGATAGTTTGATCATCTTTTTTGCGAGATCTACAATTTTGATCGATTCACCCATGTCAAATAAGAAAATTTCTCCTCCTTTTCCCATTGCACCTGCTTCTAGCACTAGTTGACTCGCTTCAGGTATGGTCATAAAGTAGCGTGTTATTTCTGGATGCGTGACCGTTACTGGCCCTCCTTCTGAAATCTGCTTTTTGAAACGTGGAATCACAGAACCATTTGATCCTAAGACATTTCCAAATCGTGTAGTAATAAATTTTGTTTGATTTTCGGGTTCGTCTAATGTGAGATTGCTTAGCGATTGCGTATAAATCTCGGCCACCCTTTTCGATGCTCCCATCACGCTGGTTGGGTTTACGGCTTTGTCTGTCGAAATCATGACAAATTTTTTCACTTTATATTTAACCGATAAGTCTGCTAAATTTCTAGTGCCCAAAATATTCGTATTTACAGCTTCCGAAGGATTTTCTTCCATTACAGGAACGTGCTTGTAAGCTGCGGCATGAAAAACAACATCAGGGCGATATTGCTCAAACAGCTTTTGCATCCTTGCCACGTTTCTCACATCGGCAAGTGTCATGTCGTAATTGCATTTGATGTTTTGGTCTTGAAATTCCATCTCCAAGTCGTACAAAGCCGATTCGGATTGGTCGACCATGACCAAAAAACGAGGATTAAAATGGGTGATTTGCCTGCAAAGCTCACTACCAATAGATCCTGCACAACCTGTCACCAGAACGGTGCGACCTTGGAGTTCTTCCATTACAATTGTACTGTCTAACGAAATAGCATCACGTCCCAATACATCTTCTATCTTAACGTCTTTGATTTGTTTTAGGCTTAGTTCGCCATTGATCCATTTTTCAACTGGCGGAACATTGCGTACCTGAATACCATAAGAAAGACACGTGTCTATTATTTTCTTTTTGCGTTCTGTAGAGATTTTTTGTATCGCAATAATGACTAGCTCGGCTTTTTTGTCGCGAATTAGATTCTCAAGTTTTTTGCGAGCGTGGTGGATCGAGATTCCATCAATCATTCCGCCTGCTTTGCCTCGGTTGTCATCTACAAAAGCGACAACATTATAATTCATGCCCGTATCCTGATCTAAAGTCTTTTTGGTGATGATTCCTGCTTGTCCAGCACCATAAATGATGACGTTTATTTTTTCAGAATTTTGAGATTTCCACTCATAATAGGCGATTTTGGTAATGATCCTAAAACCCGCCATGAAAAGTGAAGATGTGAAATAATCAATAATCAGGATAGAAAGTGGTACAAGAAAATAGCCAGTCCTATAATGATGAATGATATTGATAGACGAGATGATGATAAAACTGGCCGTTAGCGAGAAGAAGATCCTTTTGGCATCTTCTACACTGGTATATCGGATGATACCAGTGTAGCTTTTGAAAAACAAAAAAGAGACAATTTTGACCGAACAAATCACCGAAAGTGAAATGTAAAAGCTTTCCCAAACCTCATCTGGCAATGTTTCCAGATTGTAGCGCAAAAAATAGGCAACTAATACGCTCAAAAGGCACATAAGAACGTCTACTTGAAGCACCAAGTATTTGGGTAGTCTATAAACTAGCTTTTGGATCATGTCTACCTTTTTGGCCATGTATGTGTATTTTAAAATAAAGGTGAGTTTCTTTAGATACTCAGTACTTCACTTTCTGAAGTGATTTTTTTGACTAATCCTTGCAAAACTTTCCCTGGACCACATTCCACAAACGTACTTGCGCCATCAGAAGCCATGTTGCGTACGCTTTGTGTCCAACGCACTGGTGCTGTCAATTGCTTAATTAGGTTTGCTTTTATCTCAGAAGGTATACTATGTGCCTGAGCAGTAACATTCTGATAGATCGGGCACAAAGGAATACTGAAGTCTGTGCTTTCAATCGCTGCTTTCAGTTCTTCTTCGGCAGGTTTCATCAATGGAGAATGGAATGCTCCGCCTACTTGTAATATTAACGCTCTTTTTGCGCCAGCAGCCTTCATTTTTTCGCAAGCAATTTCAACTCCTTTTACTGAACCAGAGATAACAAGCTGGCCAGGACAATTGTAATTGGCAGCCACGACCACTTCGTCTGAGATTGATTTACAAATTTCGTCCACAATTGCATCGTCTAACGCAAGCACTGCCGCCATCGAACCTGGGACAGCTTCACACGCTTTTTGCATCGCCAAGGCTCTTTTGTAAACTAATTTAAGGCCGTCTTCAAAACTTAGAGATTTTGCAGCAACTAAGGCTGAAAATTCGCCCAAGGAATGCCCCGCAACCATGTCTGGTTTGAAATCAATAGCGGTAAGAGCCATCGCAACCGAATGCAGATAGATAGCTGGTTGGGTCACTTTAGTTTGACGTAAATCGTCTTCGCTGCCTTCAAACATTATTTTGGTAATGTCGAAACCCAATATATCATTTGCACTAAGAAATAATGATTTAGCTGTTTCGTTGCTGTCGAAAAGTTCTTTTCCCATGCCTGAAAACTGAGAACCTTGACCTGGAAAAACGTATGCTTTTTTCATCTAAAACCGAATTTTATGAGACATATGATTACAAGTATAAAAAATGTTCACCCAAATACCAAAGGAAAAAAGCGTTTGGTCTTATTTAAGAACACTATTACATGTGATTTGGATTATCTTATTAACTGAATCCAACCTTTTATTTCTTCCTTTTTTTTGCTGTCGTCTGGACTGAAATAGGATACTTGGGCAGTGTAGAAATAAATTCCGTCAGGCAAACCCGAGCCATCCCAGTTGAGATAAATATCATCATTTTTTTCAAATACTTTTGCACCCCATCTATTGAATACTTTAAATTTGACACTTTCTACAAAACGTGGCGATGGAGGGATTGGTCTGAACAAATCATTTGTTCCCGAATTATTGGGAGTAAAAACGTTGGGTAACTCGTATTTATAGCAATTCTCCAAACATACTTTGGTGCTTTTTTTACTTTCATTGCCAGCTGCGTCCAAGGCGGTGATCGTGTAACAGCCTGCAACAGAATTCAAATTGGAATGAATATAATTATTGATAATTTTTTCATTTATAATGCTCAATAATTTGAATTCTTCCGATTCGCTATTGACGGAATAATACACCTTGTATTTCACCACATCCGAATCGCATTGTGCCGAAAATGGTTGCGGTTGCCAGTTGAGTGTGTTTTTGAAAGGAAATACTTCGTTGAAACTCTCGCAGTCGTATTTGAATTCCGAAAGTGTAGGCGCACAAGGAGCGTCTGTATCGAGAATAACTCCTTTTACAATAAATGAGTTGTTTAACAATTCATCAGGTCGAATTCTATCGTTTGAATAACTACCTGATGTAGTGACGAAATACTGGATGGTATCTCTCAATTTTAATGGTTCGTTCTGAAACTGGCCAATATCATTATACCGAAACGTATGGTCGTTTTGATTGAAAGCAATACTGTCTATCAAAATAAAATCGGAGTCTTGTGGCCTTTTGCGCCATATTTTGTGGCGGTAATTCGAATCGAGATTGTTTGCCCAAGGTGTATTTGCTTTCCAAGTCAATCGTACTCCTTTGTTGATTGGCGTTGGCGTTATTTCCACACTCGATGCGTTGAAAGAATTGGCCGAAATAAATTCGTTTGTCTTCTTGTTGAAATATTCTAAACTGATATAGTACGAATAGTTTGCTCCCTTTTTGATGTTGGTATCTAGGAATGAAGTATCAACAGGAAGTGCGGCAAGAGGAAAATTGGCTTCCAGTCTGAAACTAGCTTCGGAAGCCTCTTTTTTGTATAATTTGTAAGCAAAAGGGCCTTTTATATCACTGGTATCCAAATCTTTTGGTTTTTGCCAGCTGATTAGGACTTGGTCTTTCTGGTCGTTTACAAAAGAAACTTTGACAGGAAGCGGTACGTAAATGGGCAATTGGATACAGGTATCTGATGGCGTAAGTGCAGGTTTGGAATATGAAATAAGCCCAACACCATCTTCGAACTGAGCTGCGAGGGCGTACGAATAGGAATTTCCTGCTTTGGTAGTACTATCTACAAATGTAGTTTCGGCAATGCCAAGTGTTTTCAGAAGCACAAAGTTGAGGTCTGGTGCGCCTGTGGTACAGCTCGATATTGGTACATTTCCGCAACCTACTTTTCGGTACAAAAGCAATTTCGAATCTTTGTTTGGCACGCAGGTGTATCTGTCCCATCTCAGGCGTATTTTATTGGTGTCGATGGTGGCTTTTAGTCCTGTGGGGCTAGCGCCTACTACTGTTATGTCAAATGTTTTTATATCGGTAAGTGAGGTAAGATTGCTCGCCACTAGATCTGTGGCTTTGAAAAAAGCTTGATAAGGTCGCTTGCGAATATCGGTACACGCAGGTGTCCAGCTAAATGTTTTTCTGAAAGGTGTGACATTGGTACTTGTCGTAAAATTGGTTCTATTGCTCAGCTGACCGTATAATTCAATGACGACAGGATTGTTTTCGGGGTCGCTTACTTCAATGCTTGTGGTATAACTTTGGTTGGCCACAATACACACAGCCTCAGGTACTTTGATGATGGGTGGTTTATTGGTGCCTTCTTTGATCACGATTTGCATGTCGCGTATTGCATAGCTGAGCAATAATTTCCCACGTCCAAAGGTGCGCCATTCTTCGATCTTGAATGCGACATTGTAAATGCCTGGTCTGAGTGGGGTGTTCCAAATGACATCGCCCGTTTTAGAGTTTACTCTAAAAAAGGCAGGCGAAGTGCCATCTACAGTTGTGCCACCAGGGAATATTTGAGCGGGATCGGTGTATTCTACAATATTGAATCCTTTGTTGGATTGTGGCGAAAATGCGCTGTACGAAATACTATCACCATCCACATCATACGCTCCTGGATTGTGAATAAACAATTGGCCTGTTTGCCCAAAATCTAGTGGAGGAACGGTGAGCTGAGGAGTTTGATTTTTCCCAATTCCCTGATCAATACTTAGTTCCATCGAAATATACAACGCTATCAGATCCGACCGAAGATCACCCAAATTAAGAATTCCACCGTTTCTATTTTCATCTCGATAGCCCACAATGTAGCC
>JAYVIX010000075.1:0-24662 GCA_043769845.1 Cytophagales bacterium | reverse complement strand
CCCGAAAACAACTGCGTATCTTGGGTCACAAAACCAATTTCCTCGCGCAGTTTGTCCAAATCAATTTCCGTACACGAAGTGTCATTATACAATACTTCGCCTTTTTGTGGTGGATACAATCCTACTAAAAGTTTCACTAAGGTTGTTTTACCTGATCCTGAAGGCCCCACAAATGCAACCGTCTCTCCCTTTTGCACTTCAAACGAGATATTGGTAAGCGCATTGGTCGATGAGGATTGATGCTGAAAACTAACTTCCTGGAAAGCAAGTGTTTGTATTTTATCTAAACTTACAGGACGTGCTGGTTTCGCATCTTTTGGCGTATCCAATATCTTCTGAAAATTGTTCAAGGAAACTTCCGTTTCGCGATAGATATTGATGATGTTTCCCAATTCTTGCAAAGGGCCAAAGATGAAAAACGAATAAATAAAGAGAGAGAAAAACTCGCCTACTGTAATATTGTGATTGTACACTTGATAAAGCATCAAAAGCAAAATCAGATTTCGAAGCAAATTCACACAAGTACCTTGGATAAAACTAAGGCTACGTATGTAACGCACTTTTTTTAATTCTAATTTGAGAATTTTTTCAGTAGTAGCATTCAGGCGCGTAATTTCCTGATTGGCCAAACCTAGACTTTTCACCAATTCAATATTTCGGAGCGACTCGGTGGTAGAACCTGCTAAGGCCGTAGTTTCGGCCACAATCACTTTCTGAATGATTTTGATACGTTTACTAAGCACCGAACTGAGCGTCCCCAAAAGCGGAATCGTAAGAAAATACACAACAGCTATCAACCAATGCACACTGATGGCATAAACGGTCACAAAAATGACGCCAACCAATGAGGTAAACAAAATATTGACGAAAGCGGACACCAATTTTTCGACATCGGTTCTTACTTTTTGCAATACGCCCAAGGTTTCGCCACTGCGCTGGTCTTCAAAAACCGAATAAGGCAATTCGAGCGAATGACGCAACCCGTCCGAATAAATCTGAGCACCCACTTTTTGGGTAATCACGTTAACATAATAATCCTGAAATGCCTTTGCGATACGCGAAACCATCGCCACTCCCATTGCGGCAAGTATCAGCAAACCAGCACCTTTCATGAAATCAGCAGCTGTTATTTGCTTCAGATCATAGGTATTGGGCACGACCACATATTGATCAATTATTTTCCTAAAAATCCAAGGATCGAGTAATGAAAAAACTTGATTGATGGCCGCCAAAACCAAGGCAAAAGCAACTAATTTCCAATGTTGCCTGAGGTACGAATAAAGTAGTTTCAAAAGAAATATTAATTAGATGGATAAATAATGAAGCAACAAAAAAGCCACCCTTTACCAAGAGTGGCCATTGTTTAACAAATAAAGACTGTTAAAGTTCCGTTTTCTAAGCAAAGGCACAAATAATACCGCCCATCAAAGCCAAACATACTGACCAATAGCCTACATGAATGGCAATATATACAACACTTTTTCTCTCGAAAATAGCGTTCACACCAATGATAGGCAATACAAAGAAGATACCAGCTATTGTACCATGTAATGCACCATGCTTGAATGTGCGGAAATTATTGCCATACTTAGCCATAAAATCTTTCAACATCAAGCTCAGTGCCGAATTTGGGTCTTGCAAATCGGGTTCGCCAAACACTATAGATAGTAGAGCCGCTTGATGAATGACAATTCCATTCAAAACAATCCCCAACATGAAACTAAAAAGCAAACTCAATCCTACGACCAAGGGCATATTAACACCTCTTAATTGTTCATCGGTAAGTCCTGTCGTTTTGATCCAAGCTGTACCAAACACTTTAGGATTGTACCACACAAAACCAACTACCGTTGGTATAAGTGAAGCTAAAGCAATTACTAAAAAGTTCATTTTATGTATAATGAGGATATAAATTACTTATTTTACCAATTTTACATTGATCGCATTCAAACCTTTTTGACCCATTTCTACTTCAAAGCTCACTTTATTATTTTCCTTAATCTGATCGACAAGACCATTTAAGTGTACAAAAATACTTTCTTGTGAATTGACGTCTTTGATAAAACCGTATCCTTTTGAATCGTTGAAAAAAGTAACAATTCCACTTCTCACCGCTCCTACTTGTACTGCATCGTGTTTTGGAACACCTAATTGAATATCTTCTTCGCGGACTTTGATCATTCGTTTCGGATCAGGAGGAGTATTCGAAATGTTTCCATTTTCGTCTACATAAGCCAACACAAACTCATTGTTCGAATCTTTGGCTCTTTCCTTGCGATCTTCTTTCTTTTGCTCTTTTTCTTGCTTCTTTTTTGCTCTTTTCTTGTCTGCTTCCTTTTTATTAAAAGTCTCCTGAGATCTTGCCATAGTTTGCCTTTACTTAAGTATTAATGATTGGGGTATGATGAATTTAATCCACAAAATTAGACAATAAACAGGAAAATACTTCTATTCAACTACTTGAATATTTATATTTTAACGATTTTATTCAAAATTCCCCAAATTAAAATATGAATAATAGCAAATTTTAGCTTCTTGGATGAAATTCAGTCATTACTTGGCGCAAATAATCCCGATCCAAATGGGTGTAAATTTCGGTCGTGGTGATGGACTCATGACCCAACATTTCCTGCACTGCTCGCAAATCGGCACCCCCTTCGATCAGATGTGTCGCAAACGAATGTCGAAATGTATGCGGACTGATTTCTTTGTCCAAGCCAATGCTTTTTGCTAAGTCTTTGATAATCAAGAAAACCATCACCCTTGAAAGCGATTTTCCTCTTCTATTCAAAAATACAAAATTCTGAAACCCAGCTTGTACTGGCACATGTATTCTCGATTCGTTCAGATAGGTTTCCAAAAACTTGATCGCCTCACGACCTATTGGTACCAGACGTTCCTTGTTTCCTTTTCCGATCACGCGTAAAAAACGCATATCGAGATGTAACTGATTGATTTTTAAATTAACTAATTCAGAAACTCGCAATCCGCTTGAATACAACATCTCGATCATTGCACGGTTTCGATGTCCTTCGTTGCTCGAAAGATCAATCGCAGCGAGCAATTGTTCGATTTCGGGATAAGAAAGAAAATCAGGCAAGTGCCGGCCAAGCTTGGGCATTTCGACCAAAGCCAGCGGATCATCTTTCAACACTTCTTCTATTATCAAAAATTTATAAAACGATTTCAAACCCGAAAGCATCCGAGCTTGACTGTGTGGCGCAAGGCCTAGTTCATTCAAGTACACCAAAAAATCGATCACGTCATTGGCCGAAACCGCTTGAGGTGAAACAGTTTTACCCATTACCGAAAAATACTCCTCCAATTTGCGTACATCACGACCGTAAGCCTCGACTGAATTGCCAGAAAGCGACCGTTCGAGTTTTAAGTAGTTTTCAAACTGAGTAATATAGAGCGACCAAGACATCGTTTTAGTGAATAGTTAGTTTTAAAGTTCAAATGATGTCAAAAAACTAACTGGCTGAAGAATCTGAGACCCTTTTATTATTATCGGATTACAAATCCTATTTATCTGGCGTTCCAGATGCCTGCGGAACAGCGAGTTTATTCGTCTCTTGCTTGACGAATTTTTTTCAAAGCAATAATATCAATTAGGTCTTTTTCTCTTGATGAAGCTAATTTGGCACTGATGAGTTCGTTGATGTGTAAAAATCGAACTGGAATATCTGCAATGATTGCGGTAGAAGCTAGTTTAAAACTCTCATCAAACTTATTTTGTTCAAACCCTTTTAGATAAGTCATAATATCAAGTTCGAAACCAGAGTTAAGTCTAATCCCCGACCAACCAGGGATAAAATCCATCGTTTCAATACTTTCAAAATCGCCTACTTCGATGTCTGCAAGCGTTTTGCGCAGCGCTTTCCGATTCGTAACCGTATCTTTTATCCAAATATCCATATCGCCAGTAGTACGATGGTGTCCGTGCAAATTGAGCGCAAATCCACCCACCATAATATACTGAACATCATTTGTTGCCAATGCTTTCCAAAGAGCAAGTATTTCTTCGTCAAGAATATCCATCAATTACCTGATTTTAAATGCGTTATTTTGGCACTTTTCAGCATACGATCTATTTTGATAAGCTTCATTAATTTGAAAAAACGCTCGGTATGTGTAGTGGCCAATACTTCTGCTAGTTTTTCTTCTTCGCTGCGATTTGTAAAAGCGTTCTTCATCTTATCATTGATTAGTCGACTGAAATTACAATTTCCGCACTACAGTTCAACGTTCTTTGTCTATTCTTTGTTACTCCAAATAGTACCCGTTTGTTACGAGTGCTGGAGAAATGCGTTTGTAACGCCACTTAAATAAAATAAAAAACAGCTGGCTTTGCTCAAGTTTTAAGCATTTTCATTTCGGAAGATTGAAGTCTTCAATTATTACCAACACAAGTCGCTGCGCTAAGACTTGCGCCAGTTGAGGCATCGGTGGCTATTCACATATAAGTTCTTGGGAATATGCTTCACACCGTGATCTGTGTATCACAAACCACGGTGTGTTTCGTTCTGTGATACACGTGAGACACAGAACGAGGAAGAAAACTCTGAATCCCTAAAAAATAAAAATCTGGTGCTGTAAAATCACTAAAGAACCTCATGATGCTATTTTTTGGTCAAGGCCATACGTTGGACGCAATTGATAATCATAAGACGATTTCGGAATTAGCAGCAAACTGATTTTGGCTTTTACTGTTTGTCAATAAATATTTTAAGTTAGTGTTCACCTTTTAAAACCAAATGTGTTTTAATAAATAGTATCAATTCTAAATTTTAGACTTATGAAAATTAAGATTATTACTTTACTTACTATTTTATACTTTGCAAATGCACAGGCTCAAGTTTTGGTATTCTCCAAAATTGGTCAATGGCGCAATGCCGCTCATACATTAGCTGGTTGGAAACATCCATCTATTCCAGATGGTATTGCGATGTTCAAAAAAATGGGTCTCGACCACAATGTCACCTTCAAGTTTACAGATAATTCAAATGATTTTACAGATGCAGGATTGGCACCCTATACTGCAATTGTTTTCTTAAACACAAATGGTTATATATTGAACGCAAGTGAGCGTTTAGCATTTCAGAAATTTATTCGTAGCGGAAAAGGATATGTAGGCATTCATGCGGCTTCTAATTGTGAGCAAGATTGGCCTTGGTATAAACAACTCATCGGTTCGTTTGAAACTGGAGTGCAAGCAAACGCATTGGGCGAAGTGATCGTGAAAGACGCTACACACATTTCTACCAAAAATATGCCTGCCACGTTCAAAATAACTGACGAATGGCTGCAATTTGATGTGGATGTACTGAATGTGGCTGATAAGAGTTTTAAAATTCTAACATCTGTAAACGAGAATAGTTATAATCCTAATTCAAACAAACAACACTCTATTTCTTGGTACCATGAATTTGAAGGAGGAAGGGCTTGGTATACAGGAATGGGGCACAATAGCGAACCGTATAAAAACCCTATTTTTATTGATCATGTTTGGGGTGGTTTACAATATGCAATGGCACCCAAAAAAAATGTCTTGATTTTTAGTAAAACCAATGGCTTTAGACATGAAGGTGCCATTACTGGTGGTATAAATATGATAACAGAATTAGGTAAATCCAATGGCTGGAATACAGTGTCTACCGAAAATCCAGCTGATTTTAATGCAGCTAACCTTGCCAAATACGATGTAGTGATCTGGGGAAATACCTCTGGTGACGGACTTTTGAATGCCCAACAAAAAACAGATTTTCAGAATTATATAAAAAAAGGAGGTGGTTTTGTAGGTATTCATGCGGCATCGGATACCTACGGAGATAAAAGTTGGGCTTGGTACAATGATTTGGTTGGCGCCATTGTTCAAACATGTCCGTATCATATAAATACCTATCCTACCGCTACTATGGATGTAACAAAAGGACACGAGATTGTAGCCGATTTGGCAGCAACTTGGACAAAAAAAGAAGAGTGGTACTACTGGGGAAGAACAGATTGCAGAGGATATCTTTATAGCGGAAATAAAAATTTACTCACCGTCAGATCCACGGGGCCAGAAACATACGATGCAGCTCGTCCGGTGGCTTGGTACAAAGAATATGATGGTGGACGTTCGTTTTATACAGCACTGGGGCACTCTGGAGCCGATTATGTAGCCAATTCCGACTTTGGTCGTTTGATTAGGAATGCAATTTTATGGGCAGGAAATGTACAAACAACACCACCAGTTACGCCAATTGGTCCGGATGGCTATACCTATTCTACTGCCGAATTTGGTTCTGTAACAGTTACTGGTACAATGGATATTGCATTTGGGGTTAATGGGAAATTTGTGTATCTGCGAGATCAAAAAATGAATGTAAATTGCAATCCAACTATTTTCAAGAGCGACCCAGCTCAAGGTTTAGCTAAATACTGTTGGGTGAAAGAATCAAAAACTCCTTACTCAGGTACTGCCATTGTTTTACCTGGTATTATAGAAGCCGAAAACTATGATAAAGGTGGTGAAGGTACGAGCTATCACGACAACGAGCCAGCTAACCAAGGAAATGTATACCGTACAGATGGTGTAGATATTTCACCACTCACTGGTGGTTATGCTTTAGGTTGGACGGCAGCAGGAGAGTGGACGGAATACATGGTAGATGTAAGCAAGACTACTAAATATGATCTTGAATTTAAAACTTCGGCACCCAACGCTGGCGGTATATTGAGTTTATACATAGATGGTAACGCTTTGCTACCAAACATAGCAGTACCCAATTCATCTGATAGGAACGTTTACAATACGTTTGTCAAACAAGCAACCTTAAGTGCAGGCAAGCATGTGTTACGTTTCAAAATAGATAATGCAGGTTTTAACTTAGATAAAATAACTGTAAAAGCGAGTGTCACTACTGGTATAGATGATGAGCCAGAAAACGAAACGCACCTGATTTATCCTAATCCAAGTTCAACGGGAGTTTTTCAGATGAATAAGGAAACAACTTGGGAGGTGTTTTCTACTCTAGGATACAAAATAATGGAAGGCAAAGGTAAAACGATAGACCTATCAAACCAGATGAAAAATGTCTATTTGATAAAAATCGCAAATACTTATTCTAAACTATTGTTTGAGTAAAAATTGCTGATCACTTGAGAAATCATTCAAATGAATAGTGGTATCAAAAGAGAAATACTTTTAAAACCTTCAAAAACGAAACGCTCTATCCGTGACAAGTCATGGATAGAGCGTTTCGTTTTTGAGCAATTCTATATAAAATTCTGGCACTGTAAAATCAATGAAGATGTTCTTGATGCTATTTTCTGGTCAAGACCATAAACTGGTCGCAACTTATAATTGTGTGAAATCTTAGATTTGTGTCCGTTGATGAGCCAATTGAATCCTACATCAAAAACTTGCATGGGTTCTTTTAAAGCCTTGTAGTTGGCAATTTCAACAGTTGCAAATGGCTGTAATGGGACTTTGTCGCCTAAAAAATCTTTCTTAAACAAGTAAGCTGCTTGCAGATACGCATGATATCCAGTACCAAACTTTGGATAGGCATTTCCTGCTCCATTTGCATTTGTTGCCAAAAACTGTTCCAAGTTTGCAAAATTCTTGCACTGTTTCAATTTTAGCGATAGCATAACTTGGAACTAACATTAATGTCAGTTTTCAACTGACGCTTACAAATCTAAACTGCTATCTCAAAACTTAAATGTATGACTTTAGACTTTTAAATCTCGTAAGTTGAAAACTTACTACAAAGCAGTTCCAAGTTACGCTAGATGTTCAAATCGTAGCCTCGGGTATAAAGTTTAAAGTTCAAACTAATAAAACAGATCCCATGAAAAAGAAGTTTATGAGTAAATTGCGTTTAAAAAAATAGTCGACACTATGGTTTAACTACTCAATGTCGACTATTAACTGTTAACTATTATGGCTGCCAATTTCCTTTCCATCCATCCAGACAATCCTCAACCCCAGCGCATTGCCGAAGTAATTGAATGCCTGAAAAATGGCGGACTGATTGTGTACCCTACAGACACGGTATATGGAATCGGCTGCGACTTGACCAACAAACACGCGATCGAAAAACTATGTCGAATCAAAGGAATCAAGCCTGAAAAAATCAACCTTTCGTTCATCTGCTACGATCTGAGCCATATTTCTGAATATGTCAAACATCTGGACACTCACGTATTCAAAGCGTTGAAAAAAAACCTCCCAGGACCTTTTACTTTCATTTTGGAGGCGAGTAATAATGTTCCTAAAACACTGATTGCCAAAAAGAAAACAGTCGGAATCAGAATCCCAAACCATCCCATCACGATGATGTTGGTCAAAGAACTTGGTCGTCCTCTGATTTCATCTTCGATCAAAGACGATGACGAAATCTTAGAATACACCACTGACCCAGAAATAATTTATGAAAAATACAAAAACTTAGTCGACATAGTGATTGACTCTGGCAACGGTGGCAATATTCCTTCGACAATTGTAGATTGTACCAATGGCGAACTCGAAATTACGCGACAAGGCCTTGGTATTCTTGATTAATAAATGAATTATTTTTAATTATTTTAAAAATGACTAACCGTCAACTTTTTCTAGAAAATGTAGCCCAAACTTCTGATTTCCCTTTAATGTTGGAAATTGAAAAAGCAGAAGGAGTCTATCTTTTCGGTACAAAAGGAGAAAAATACATCGATCTAATTTCTGGAATAGGCGTAAGCAATGTAGGCCATCGCCACCCAAAAGTAGTACAAGCTATTAAAGATCAAGTAGATAAATACCTACATCTGATGGTGTATGGCGAGTATGTACAATCGCCCCAAGCGCTATTGGCAAACAAATTGGCTTCTACGTTGCCTCCAAATCTTTCTTCCGTCTTTTTTACCAATTCGGGCAGTGAAGCGGTGGAAGGCGCAATGAAGCTGGCCAAACGTTATTCAGGCAAACATAAAATCATTTCGTGTATCAATGCGTATCATGGCAGCACACAAGGGGCGCTTTCGGTCGGAGGAAACGAGCATTTGAAACGCAATTTCCGGCCACTTTTACCTTCGATAGCCCATATTCAATTTGGAGTTGAGGCTGAATTGGAAAAGATTGACAGTCAAACAGCAGCCATTATCATCGAAACCGTACAAGGCGAAGCAGGCGTACGAATTGCGTCTAAAGCATATTTCCAGCAATTGCGCAAACGTTGTGACGAAACAGGCACGCTTCTGATTTTGGACGAAATTCAATGTGGTTTTGGCCGTACTGGCAAGTTTTGGGCATTTGAACATTACGGAATCGTACCCGATATCTTGGTTTGCGCCAAAGGAATGGGAGGAGGAATGCCTTTGGGAGCATTTATTTCTTCTGCTGAAATAATGAAAGTCTTGCGCAACAATCCCATTTTGGGACATATCACCACTTTTGGAGGGCATCCTGTTTCGTGTGCCGCTTCTTTGGCAACACTTGAAATCATTCAAGAAGAAAAATTAATAGACAGTGTAGAAGAAAAAGCGAAATTATTGCTGGTGAAACTTCAACATCCTAAAATAAAGGAAGTTAGAAATATTGGTTTAATGATGGCGGTGGAATTTGAAGATTTCGAAACTCTAAAACCCATGATCGACAAAGCGATAGAAAACGGAGTGATTACCGATTGGTTTTTATTTTGCGACAATTCAATGCGTATCGCACCACCACTTACTATTACTAAAGAAGAGATCGAAATCGCCTGTGAGATTTTAGTAGCAAGTTTTTCGTAATTCGTATTGCGTATCGAAAACGTTATTTTTGATACGCAATACCAAATACATACTATGCAAAACTAGAATATCTCGAAAGCTGAGAAAAAGAACGAAGATTCAATTGCTGCGTTTTCGTCAGAATCAGAACCATGTACAGCGTTCGATTCTAATGATTTTGCATAAGCCTTGCGGATAGTACCTTCTTCTGCATTTGCAGGATTAGTAGCACCGATCAATTTACGAAAATCAGCCACCGCATTTTCTTTCTCCAAAACCAAAGCGACAATCGTTCCTGCAGACATTACCTTTTTCAAATCATTATAGAAAGGTCTTTCTTTGTGTACTTCGTAAAACTGGCCCGCTTTCTCGTCCGAAAGTCTCACAAGTCTCATGGCTTTGATAGTAAAGCCCGCTTCTGTGATCATTTTTAAAATACCACCCGTGTGCCCATCGGCAAATGCATCGGGCTTAATCATGCTGAATGTTCTATTAGTAGCCATTGAATAAGTTTTAATTCGGCAAAATTACCCTCTTTTTAAGCTAAAACAATGGTTTATGAAGAAAATCAAAGCACTTTTTTTCTAAAAATATACACGGTGCATTTGCAAATAAAAAAGAACTTACTACCTTTGCACTCCCGAAAGAATGGTGCTATCGTCTAGCGGTTAGGACGCCAGGTTTTCATCCTGGTAGCCGGGGTTCGATTCCCCGTAGCACTACAAAAAGTCCCGATTAGCATCGGGACTTTTTTATTTTTAAGGCCGTTAGCTGTATTCATATAATATCTTCCAACGATTGCATAGGTGTTTACACATATTTAAAACCCTTTGGGCTATTCCGCTACAAACCCGCAAGCCAGAACGGCTTGAATATGGGTAACCAATGAGTGCAACCCATTGAACGTACGCAGGTAATTTTCTGCACTTCGCGCCCATTGAAAGTTGCTCGCAATGACAACAAGCCGAACAGTAGATTACTTACTTATTCATTTTAGCGATGCTCATAAAAGCATCAATAAGTTCTAGCCTGTAGGAATTTGTGTTTTTCAACAGAATAGAGATAGGAAATCTGTTTTGTTTAGTAGTCTACCTGTCCAGTTTGAGGAAATAAGGATGGATGAGGTGTTTTGTGGCGTATCGTACTTGAAGCATTGGTATGCTACTTCCAGTACTACTTTATTCTGTATGGCGTTGAACAAGATATCAAAATGTTCCATTCCTTTCAGAAAACGATTTTGTTCGAAACCTACAATATCATATTTATATGCAACATTATGCATTTTTACTTAATAGCGAAATGCTTTTTTAGAGTTTCCGTTCGGAAACTAATCAGCTTTCATTCCCTCAAATTCTGCTTTAGAAATAGAACATCCATCTTCTACCGAACACGCATTCGGGGCTTGTGCTGGAAAATCTTCAGTCTTTAGGGATTTGAAGGCCGAAATAAACGTCTCGGAAGGTTGTGCACCCGAAATTCCAAATTTATCATTTATAATAAAAAACGGAACACCACTCACACCTAATTGCTGATAATGAGCGATTTCGTTTTTGACTTCTAAAATATATGAATTATTATTTATATTATTTAGTGTCTTTTCTTCCGACCAACCAAAGGTTTTCATGATTGTAACCAAAGTTTGCGGATTGCTCAAATCTTGTGGCTTTACCATATAAGCTTCGAATAATACTTTAGCCAACTCCTTTTGAAAACCTTCCGTTTCGGCCACTTTTAGCAATACATGAAGTGGCAATGTGTTGATTGCTTTTGGAATTTCTCTGAATTTGAACTCAATCCCAACAGATTCGCCAGCCGTTTCCACACGATGAAATATTTCTTCTACCCGGTCTTCGCTTCCAAATTTATTGGTGAAATACGTTTTTCGGTCGGTGCCTTCTTTCGGAATGGTCGGATCTAATTGAAACGGTTTGAAATGTATTTCAAAATCGAACTGATCGCTCAGTTCATTCACGGCATTTTCGAGTCTATTTTTTCCGATATAGCACCACGGACAGGCTACATCAGACACTACATCTACCTTGATTTTTTGTTTTGCTTGAATGATTTCCATGATCGATTTTTGTTTTCTTTCCGAATAACAAAGCTGTTTTTGAAATAATTCAAGGATTAAAGCGCAAGACACAAAGTTTTGAACAAACGATCGTCAGCTATTACACAGCCTTTTTCCAGCATTTCAAACAATTCGATTTCTCGTCTTTTGCTATATGCTTTTGAAGTGGTAAATATTTTTACCCCATTTGGCGGTGTCAACATAGCACTGCTTACAAAATCAGGATTAGTAAAATCGGTTTCTTCTGAAGGTTCCGCTTCCATCGCCACCAGTACGATATGGTCTGACAAACACTGAAAAGTATGTAAATGATGCGTTCCTCGGCTTTCCAGAAATTGAGTTTTTCGCATGATGCTTTCAAAAACTACATCACTAAAAAGTTCAATCATTTCATCGACAGTCGTTTTGTCTTCTTTCTGAATCCGTTGCCAATCATGCGCAGGAATTCCGTTTAAGACAAGAAAATCTATGAATTCTTTTTCAAGTTCTTTTAGTTCTTGAAGGGTCAATAATCTGTAAGTGGGCATAAGGCATGGTTTCTGTGCAAAAATAACTCAAAAAAAGGAGCGATAATAAACACGTTTTGAATGAAAATAATAAAAGACAGGTATTTCATAACTTCCTCATAACGTTCACATAATAGCTGGGGTTTACTTTTGTAAAAGCCTTTATCGTGAAATCATTCCACTATAAAACCATCGTCATTTCAGACGTCCACTTGGGTTCGTCTGGTAGCAAAGCCAAAGAACTGGTTCGGTTTCTGAAACAAAATACGTGCGATTTGCTCATCCTCAATGGCGATATTGTGGATGGCTGGCAGTTGCGTAGAAGTGGGGCTTGGAAACGTAAGCATACCCGATTTTTTCAGCGTGTCCTCAAAATGATGGACGAATTCAAAACTCGAGTCATTTACACCCGAGGCAATCATGACGATTTTTTAGATCAAGTACTACCCATGCACATCGGCAATTTGAGTATAGTGCGCGATTTTGTCTACGAAAGTTTCGACAAGAAATACTATGTCGTTCATGGCGATATTTTTGACACTGTCACTACCCAATTGAAGTGGATTGCCAAATTGGGCGACATAGGTTATACTTTTCTACTATGGCTCAATAAGTTGTACAACAATTATCGAGTTGCACGAGGCTTGCCTTATTACTCGCTTTCTCAAGCTGTAAAAATGAAAGTAAAAAGTGCTGTGAGTTATATTTCTGATTACGAAGAAAAGTTGGCTGAATTGGCACAGTCAAAAGGATGCCATGGAGTTATTTGTGGCCATATTCACCATCCTGAAATGAAAGAAATAAATGGGATTCGGTACATGAACTCAGGCGACTGGGTCGAATCGTTTAGTGCTTTGGTTGAAGACTGGGACGGTACATGGTCAGTTGTCTATTATCACGAATCAAAACAAGAAGATAAATCTTCTAATATCAGTCATGTAAAAATAGCTTAGTTAGAATTGGTGTGTATTTAGATAAAAACTTACTTTTTTTTTGCTGCAATCCTAAATAGTTGGTAATTGCAGCGTGAATACCATTATCAAAATTGCCAAGTTTATTATTGATGCCCGTTTACTGATTAGTTTTGCGGCAGTTGCTTTAACATTATCCACCTTTCGAATCTTTGATACAGATTTTGATTGGCCAGTTATTTGTCTAGTATTTTTATCGACAATTTTGGCTTACACTTTTCCATTGTTTCTAAAACAAGCCTCTAGCAAGATAAAAACAGGTTGTTTCATCGCCTATTTCATCGCTTCTTTTACCGTTGTCTATTTATTAACCTTAAGCCAGAATCCTTATGCATGGGCATTCTGTGCCTTGCTTTGTGTTATAACCCTTTTTTATTATTTGCCCTTGCCATTTACGAGTTTTGGAACGCTCCGAAATATACCGTATATGAAAATATTCATAATATCATTTTCATGGACCATCGCTACAGTTTGTTTACCTCTGCTATTTGAAGGGAATTCTATTTTAAACTTCCCAGTTTTATTCCTGATGATAGAGCGTTTCTTATTTATACTAGCCATCACCATTCCATTTGATGTGCGAGACCTTAAACTAGACAAAGAAGGTGGCCTGCTTACTATTCCGTCCAAAATAGGCATGAAGAAATCGCTGTTATTAGCTTCCTTTTTGTTACTAGCCTATCTCGCCATTTCGATTTGTCACTATGGTTTCAGCAATATAGTTTTTGTCCGAGCACTTTGCGTCTTGTCTGTATTAATCCTCATTCAACGAATCAACAGAACACGATCGACTTACTATTATACAGGTCTTCTAGATGGAAGCATGATTTTCCAAAGCCTTTTGATGCATATTATGGTCTAGTTGTGTTTAACATTTACTAATCAAGTATTTAATAAATTATTTCCCTAGCGGAACATTAATCCCCGCACCATACATGAACTGCAAAGAATAAAAATGCTGTTTCGATAATCCTTTATGATCGGCTCCTAGTCGTGTGTTGGTATAATTGACGAAAGCTCCTTGCAAGGAAGTAGACACAAAAAAATACTTCCACAAATCCAATTTCAGCTCAGCAGCCGTTCCTACTAGCCAACCATGATAATGAAAATAACCAGAATCGTGGTTGCCCAGAACAGTCGAAATGGTATAGGACATCAAAACACCTGCCCCTAACTTGCCTATTGCGCTCAATTCAATGTTCTTCTTTTTAAATAATGAATATTTTTTCATAATATTTAACATCAAATAATTATTGCCATTGGTGTGTTGTAGATGGACAAAATCAGGAGTCACCAAGGTGTCTTTATCAATCGCATGGCCTCTGATATTGCCTTTTACATGCATGGTCTGATAATCGTTGACGACATATTTCAGGTGATCCCAACTGAGTTCAAGACCCAAATCTCGCTTGTCGTTGAAAAAATAGCCTAGGTGTAGATTGTACTGGGGAATGGTCAGCTGATCCATTTCGTAAAAATGTTCCATGTCGGGCTTATCGCTAGCGTGGGCATCGTAAAAGGTAAAATCATAATTATCAGAAGTATGATTCTCGAATGTGATAGTGCTTTTTGAATACCAATCGCGGTTGTAGCCCCAGAAAGCATAAAAGGTACCATGTAATTTCTTTTTGACGATAGGTTTAGAAGGAATCACTTCTTGAGAAAAACTAGATGAAAATGAACAAATCAGAGCTAAAATGAATAAATAATTTTTCAACATGAATAAAAAAAAGAGCTGTAAAACTAATAATTAAACCTCCAAGGTATCCAAAACCTGCCAGGTTTGTTTCTTAAACGAAACTTATCGAGTCGCCATGATTTCAAGCATTCCATCCGACAAACCTACTTTGGGAACGATCATAGAAGTAGCTTCCACCGCTTCCATGACTGATAAATAAATATCAGCAGAAGGCACAATGACGTCCGCACGATCAGGATTTAATTTCAGAATATTGATCCTATCAGCTACCGAATAACCTGAAATAAACGCAATAGTATCTTTGATTTGCTCGATAGAAATGGGTTTATGCTGGCCAATTTTAGCCATTTCGTAGATCTTTCCAATATTCCCACCTGTCCCGATTGACTGAAACTGGCCTCCTTTGGGGGCATTTTCAATCACCCAATTCAGCATTTCAGCTTTTGTTTTTTGTACTTCTTCTTTCATCAACATGCGTACTGCACCTATTTTAAAAGACCGAGACGCCATTTTTACTTTATCCTGATACAAATTTATTTCGGTACTTCCGCCCCCCACATCTATGTGCAGACAGGCACCTTCGGAAATAAAGCTATTCAAAGCCGATTGGGTATATTCAGCTTCCGTTTCGCCATCAATCACCTGAATGTTGAAGCCCGATCGATCCTGAATTTCTTTCACCACTGCTGCGCTATTGTTGGCCTCGCGCATGGCCGAAGTGGCACAAGCCAAATATTCTGTCACTTCGTAAAGCTTAAAAAAGTTCATCAAGCCTTGTCCCAATAGTACCAATTTCTCTATCTTTTCAGATGAGATACTACCTGTTGTAAAAACATCTTCGCCCAATCGTAGCGGAATGCGCAAATATTCTACTGTTTTAAATTGATGGCCTTTGGGCGTATGCAACAAATGGCAAATATGCACTCGGATCGCATTGGATCCCATATCAACAGCAGCGAATGTTTTCATTTTGTAAAGGTAATTGATTGGCTAAACTCATTTGCATCAAAAAATGCGATCTTTACTTAGTTGGGTTAAACTAAAAAGGAGCAACCATCAAGCTGCTCCTTTTTTATTAGAATGTATGAGAAACGTTTTATTCTGCTTTCAAATATTTATAAACAACCGCTAAGTACTTACCAAAAAGTGCCAATAAACTCTGTAAGGTTCTTTTTTACAGTTATTTATTATTAATAAATATTCATTTTTATTATGCGAAAATTTCAGCCAAAGTGCCTTTTACCAAGGTCTCATTTCTATTTGGGCCGATCGAAACGATGCTAATTGGCACGTTCAATTCAGCTTCTAAGAAAGTAAGGTAATCAGATAATTCTTGTGGGATTTTGTCAAAGTCCTTTAAATCAGTCGTTTCACAATTCCAACCTTTGATACTTTTCCAAACAGGCTCTACCGTAGTAGTACACAGGTCGTAAGGCAATTTATCGGTAGTTCCTTCTGATGTTTTATAATCGGTACAGGCTTTGATGTATTCGAATGAATTAAGCACATCGGCTTTCATCATGAATAATTGAGTCACGCCATTGAGCATGATCGCATATTTCAAGGCTGGCAAATCGATCCAACCGCATCTGCGTGGACGACCAGTTGTAGAGCCATATTCACGACCAATGTCTCGGATTTTTTGTCCTTCCGCATCGTCCAATTCGGTAGGGAAAGGTCCACTTCCTACACGTGTGCAATAGGCCTTGAAGATTCCGAATACTTCACGAATCTTTGTCGGAGGAATTCCCAAACCTGAGCAAACACCAGCTGTAGTGGTATTTGAAGAGGTAACAAATGGATACGAACCAAAATCAACATCAAGCATTGAACCTTGCGCACCTTCGGCCAAAATGGATTTCCCAGCCTTGATCGCTTCGTTAATAAAGTACTCGCTATCAATTAGATTGAATTTTTTCAGAGCTTCTACCGCTTCGAAAAAATCCTTCTCCATCGCAGCCAGATTATCTTCTGTCCCGTTGTAGTCGAGCTTATGGAAATCTAAAACTGACTTGTGTTCGGCTACTAGAGCGTTGTATTTTTCTTTGAAATTAGGCGAAACGATATCCCCTACACGAAGTGCTCTGCGAGCTACTTTGTCTTGATAAGTAGGACCTATTCCTTTTAAAGTAGAACCGATTTTATTTACTCCTTTTGCCAACTCGGACGCTTTATCGAGCAAACGATGGGTTGGGATTATTATCGAAGCTTTTTTAGAAATGAAAAGGTTTTTGCTGAAATTGATATTGTATTTTTTCAGCCCTTCGATTTCTTTTTTGATAAAGATCACTGGGTCCAGCACTACACCATTTCCTATCACGTTTTGGATGGTTTCGTGAAAAATGCCAGATGGCACTTGATGAAGTACGTGTTTGTTGCCATCAAACTCCAAAGTATGCCCTGCATTTGGGCCACCTTGAAAACGTGCTACTACATCGTATTTAGGAGCTAAGAAATCTACTACTTTTCCTTTTCCTTCATCGCCCCATTGCAGGCCCAAAAGTACGTCTACTGCCATTAGATGATGATTTTCCTTAATTGATTAATTGCTTCTTCTTTACTTTCTACAATGCTAAAAACGGTATGCAGCTTCATCATTTCAAGTAGTTTCTTGATCTGTGGAGATGGGTTTACCAGCATCGCTTCGCCATCGTTTTGCTTGAAAATATTCAGCAAATTGATCAGCAAACTGATTCCTGAACTATTCATGTAGCGAACACCCGAAAGGTCGATTCCGCATAACAAGATATTTTCAGAAAGCATTTTTTGTTTAATGCTTTCTTGGAAGTCTTTGTCGGCTGTTTCGCCTAGTAAGTCTCCTTTGACATTGACAAATAAAATATTGTCCTGTATTTCGAGGGTGTGTTCCATTTTGCAATAATAAGACTAAGCAGCCTTTGATTTTTTAACTTGGAGATTCTTTTTTCCAATTCGGTGTTCGCAATCTTGTTTGGTACAATTGCCATACAAAATGAGCGAATGATGCATGACCGTGAAATTCAATAATTCGCCCACTTTTGTTTGAATATTATGAATTCGAGGATCACAAAATTCCGTTACTCGATGACATTCTGTACAGATAAGATGGTCGTGCTGACGGAAACCATAGCTTTTTTCATACTGCGCCATGTTTTTACCAAACTGATGCTTGGTTACTAAGTCGCAGTCCACTAAAATATCCAACGTATTGTACACCGTGGCGCGACTCACACGATAGTTTTTGTTTTTCATGCTGATGTACAATTCCTCGACATCAAAATGACCTTCACGTGTGTATATTTCTTCAAGTATGGCAAAACGTTCTGGGGTTTTTCTCAATTCTTTATTTTCGAGATAAGCCGTCAGAATGCTTTTTACTTCCGCAAAAATTTGTGGATTCAATGCCATTTAGAAATTTTCGTGTCAAATATAAACAGAAAAACCGCTTATTAACACATTGTTACGCCATTGTAGAAATAGAATGGATTCAAAGTTCAAAGTTTAATGTTCAAATAAAAACCAACATTGAACGTTAAACATTAAACTTTGAATGAAAATTACGCCATTGTGGTATACACGTTTTGCACATCATCGTCCTCTTCTATTTTTTCGATGAGTTTATTTACCTCTTCTTGTTGCTCTTCGTTCAGAACTTTGGTATCGGACGGAATTCTTTCAAACTCTGCTTTGATGATTGAATAGCCTTTATCTTCTAAGAATTTCTGAATGGTACCAAAGCTGGCAAATTCGCCATAAATCACAATACCATCTCCTTCTTCGTCCTCGAATGCTTCTTCGCCACCTACATCAATTAGTTCGAACTCGAATTCTTCCAAATCCATTTCCATTTTAGGAATTTTGAATCGGCATTTGCGATCGAACATAAAATCTACCGAACCCGAATTGCCCAATGTTCCGCCATTGCGGTTGAAAATAGCCCGCAAATTGGCTACGGTTCTTGTCGTATTATCTGTGGCAGTTTCTACCAAAATCGCTACACCATGTGGACCGTAACCTTCGTAGACCATTTCTTTAAAATCGGCACTGCTTTTGTCAGATGCTTTTGCAACGGCACGCTCGATATTGTCTTTCGGCATGTTGTCTTGGCGTGCATTTTGGATAATGGCACGTAGGCGCGAATTAGAATCGGCACTAGGACCGCCCGCTTTTACGGCCATTGCAATATCACGGCCATATTTGGTAAACAAACGGGACATGTTGCCCCATCTTTTCATCTTTCTTGCCTTGCGGAATTCGAACGCGCGTCCCATTTATAGTTCTTATTTAATATTGATGGTTCAACTAGGTGGTTCCTAAATTTTGAGGTTGCAAATTTTAGAAAAAAAAGGGAATTACCGAGTGATTAGTTTCAAGTAAGTAATTAACAGTAAATAGTCTATAGTAAATTATTCTGTATTTGCTTTAAAACCAATTACTTATAGATTGAAAAATGCATTATTTACTGAACAAAACTTAATTCACCAACCTATAATGCTTAAAAAACGACTTGATTTTTATTTCAAGTACACCGAGCAAAGCTTCTTTGAAAATACCAATCGACATTTTGGATTGGCCTTTGGTACGATCTGTGAAGATGATGGTGACTTCTTGAATTTTAAAACCATATTTCCACGTTTCAAATTTCATCTCGATTTGGAAGGCGTATCCAACAAATCTGATTTTGTCCAAAACTAACGTTTCTAATACTTTACGTCTATAACATTTAAAGCCAGCTGTGGGGTCATTTATAGGCATTCCAGTAATTAAGCGCACATATTTTCCTGCAAAATACGACATCAGTACGCGTCCCATTGGCCAGTTTACCACATTTACTCCATTCAAATAGCGCGACCCGATCGACATATCGTTGCCATCTTTTGCGCAAGCATCATAAAGACGAATCAGGTCGTCTGGATTGTGCGAAAAGTCGGCATCCATCTCGAAAATGTATTCATAGCCATTTCGAAGCGCATATTTGAAACCGTGAATATAAGCTGTGCCAAGTCCTAATTTTCCGGTGCGTTCTTCCAAATGAAGCACTTCTGGAAATTCTCTTTGAAGGTTTTTGATGATATTCCCAGTGCCGTCTGGCGAACCATCGTCTACCACAAGTACATGAAAATCAAGAGGTAAAGAGAAAACTTTGCGCAAAATCGCTTCGATATTCTCTTTCTCGTTGTAAGTTGGTATAATGACCAGTCTCTCGTTCGGCATTGAATTGCGTGTGCTTTGCGCGTAAATATAGAAGAAATGAATTACTTATTCTCAATCGCTAAATTGTAGCGTTTGGTCGTTTTGCGAGCGAGTTTGTTGGTTTTGATATAGATCGGAATGCTACAAGCCGCAAATGCGAGCCCCGGAATCGCCAGTCCTAAGTTAGGTAAACCAGTATCATCCAAAGTTTCGTCTGCCAACGAGGCGCCTATAAGCGCAGCTCCAATCCCAAATGCAAGAAAAGTAAGTTTGAATTTGCCTTTATAATCAGCATACAATCGGTTTGTTTCCAGATCGTTAAGCTGTTTAAAATGTTTTTTGAACGCCCAAAGTGTCCTGAATTTCTTTTCTTCGAATGTAAATTTTGGAACAAAACTGCCTTTAAACTGAATCTGATGGAGTTTCAAAATCACCAAATCTTCTTTTTTCTTTCCGCTGAAAAGTCCCACAGTATCGGCCAGTAGTTTGCTCAAAGTATCCAATTGAGACGCTTCTTCTTTCAACTCTAGGCTTGAAACAAAATCAGGATTTATTTCTGCCCATTTCGATTCTGAAAGCTTTTTCAAACTATGATTGATCACCGCTCGGATTCTGCGTTCGTGCGAAGTGTAAATGTCTTTGCCAAACTCGCTGTTCGATTCGGTAAAACTATTCGTTTGATATACTTTTCCGTACGTTCCGTTTTCTTCCTTTAAAAACTGTACGACCATTCGTACTTTGCCTTCCTTCATCCCTCTGTTTTTCTCAGTCAATATCAAACTAACGATATTTAAGACGAGTGGAGTCTGTGTGGAATCTTGTTTCAGGTTGATACTGAGGTATTTGGCGACAGCATTGCTTGTACCCGATTTGAATGCGTAGAAACTTCCTTTGGTTTCTTTATTCAAGATGCTCCAACCGATTTTGCTCGTATCGTTTCGGCTATCGATTACTTTTGAAATATAGAATTTGGGGTCTTTTAGTTCTATAGGAAAATTCTTGAGTTCGATTTCCAATTTCTGTCCGAAAGCAGTTTGGAATAAAATGAGAAATAATACAAAAAATAGCGGTTTCGACATAAAGGTCTGAAAGATAAATCGTGCGAAAGAACCCACAAAGACTCGAATTTGCAAAAAAGCGAGATTAAAACTTCAATACAAAATGTTGCTTGGGCTGATTTGTTCTGAAAAATACGATTCCAAAAAAATACAAATCGACCGAAAGCATTACTGAATCATGCTCACAAATCTCTCGCCAAGCACGTGCCATTTCTTTCGACCAATAAATATCATGAAAAACAAAGACACTATTAGATGAAATATTTTTCATGCAATTACGAAAATACCGCATTGTAGGTTCGTAGCGATGGTTTCCGTCAAAGAACACAAAATCGAGTTTTGGGTGTTTTTTTAGAACATTTGTTAATGTATCGTCAAAATTGCCTCGTACGATTTCAATGTTTCGATACCCCAATCGCTCAAAACGTTCTTCGGCCAAATTTGCGCTTTCGTCATTCCCTTCCAAAGTGCAGATGGTGGAATGTTTGGCGTTTTCGGCCAAATAACTTGTAGTGATTCCAAAACTAGTTCCGATTTCCAGAATAGTGTTTGGTTTCAAATAATCCACCATCGAAGCCAGAAAAGCGGCTTGTAAACTGGGCGCTAGAGAATGTTTCGAAATTGTTTTAAGTTTTAGAGAACAACTTGCTCGCGTTTTTGCGCCATAATCGATCACGAATAATTCATTGCTTTTCTGCAATAACGATGTGCGTTCGGCTTCTAAGGCTTTGCTTAGGAAGGTGTGTTTTTGGCGAACGGTTTTGTTGTAAAAATCAAAAAGGAAAGGCGAATGCAACGAATGCTCGTCTTTCCTTTTGACAAAATGAAGAATGTATGAATATACTGAAAACAGAAAACGACTCAAAGACTAGTTCAGTTTGTATGGCACAATCATGGTAAATTCAGGAATTTTCACCTTGAATTTTTTCCCGTCTACGATGCGTTCCATTAAGTAAGTACCAGACATTTTGCCGATTGTAGATTTCAGATTACAACCCGAAATGTACTGATGCGATTCGCCTGGTTCCAACACAGGTTGTTGACCTACAACGCCTTCGCCTTCTACTTGGCGTACTTCACCGTTTGAGTCTGCAATGTTCCAATGCCTGCGTAGAAGGTGTACAGTGTGGTCGCCACAATTTTCGATGGTAATATTATAGGTGAACACGAAATGCGATTGAACAGGATTGGAATAATAGGGTTGATATTCCACTGCAACCGAAATTTTCACACCATCAGTTGTTTCTGTGAGCATGGCAACAGGTTTTTGTTCATTAACGCTTAAAACTAATGAATAGTTTAGTTAAATAAAATATTTTTACAGCATAATATGGGTGTTATATGATTATGGAAGTGAAAATAGAGTCTTCGTGGAAATCGTTTTTGAATGAGGAATTTGAAAAGCCTTATTTCAGTAACTTGATGCAGTTTGTAAAACATGAATATATGGAACAAAAGGTATTTCCATCCGAAAACCAGATTTTCGCGACTTTCGATCATTGTCCGCTAGCCGATTTGCGTGTGGTAATTATTGGACAAGATCCCTATCATGGCGATGGACAAGCAAATGGACTTTGTTTTTCGGTGAGTGATGGTATTAAATCGCCTCCGTCTTTGGTGAATATTTTCAAAGAAATAAAGGAGGATTTGGGAATTCCGGTTCCTCATAGTGGCAATTTGGAGCGTTGGGCCAAACAAGGCATTTTACTTTTGAATGCTACTTTGACGGTGCGTGCGAGCAGTCCAGGTTCGCATCAGAAGCAAGGTTGGGAACAATTTACAGATCGTGTGATTGAATTGGTTTCGGCTGAAAAAGAGAAAGTCGTATTTATTCTTTGGGGAGCATTTGCTCAGAAAAAAGCAAGTCTAATTGATGGCAAAAAGCATTTGATTCTGGTGGGAGCACATCCTTCGCCTTTTTCGGTACATCGAGGGTTCGTAGGCTGCAAACATTTCAGCAAAACCAATGCTTATTTAGCTCAAAACGGTTTAGAAACGATACTTTGGTAGCTTTATCAAGCAACATGATTTAACTTTACAACTGTATTCATTATGGAAAACAGTATTAACGTTTCGGCTATCGAACTTTATGCCAGAAAGGCGGCAAAACCTTTTGTGGATCACTTTTTTAATTCTGAAAAATTAAAAGGAAAAGACATCGTACAGTTTTGTCCGATCGAGCAGGTGAATTATTTTATCCTTCAGCAGTTGTTCGCCAAATGGCAGGAGGAAACATCAAATCTCAGAAGTCCTTATTTCGACTATAGTCAAGAGGAAGTGAAGCAAGCGATGAAAGTATTCATGGGTCAGCTTTCTCAGTTTATTTTAATAGGAAAAGAAGACTTTTCGCCATTGTTGGTACAATCTATTTTCAATACTATTTATTATTCAGTAGCACCAGTCTCTTTTTTGGGACAAAAATACTTGGTTGCTAAAAAGAATTACAATGCTGATGAATTAGCTAATCTGTTCAAATACTTGAAGTTGCATCCAAAAATAATGGATTTTATGAAACTCAATATTTCAAGATTTGACGAGCGAAATGGCAAGGAAATTGCGTTTATAATTGAATCAGAATTTGGCGCTAAATATGTGAATAAAGAGATTGAACAAATCGTTTTGAATTTGTTCAATAAAGTATTGCCAGTTTTGCCATCCGATTTTCATTATGAAGATGCCACTTCGAAACAACCTTCCGAAACTCATTTGGAAGAACCAGCTCAGGTAACGATCAACGATTTGATCAAGAGAGAAAACAAATCGACTGTTTTGCACATGCATGTGAAAAACAAAGTGATCGATTTGCGTTCGGCTATGAGCATCAATCAGAAATTCATGTTCATCAAAGAACTATTCAAAGGCGACAGTCTGTCTTTCGAAGCGGCAATGTCGCTTGCTGATGGTTGCGAGAATTATGAAAAAGCAGTTGGTGCGCTGATCGATGCCTATTCCCAACACTATAATTGGGAAATAGACAGCGAAGAGGTCAATGAATTGTTTGATCTGATAGGTCGTAAATT
Source organism: Cytophagales bacterium (assembly GCA_043769845.1). GTDB lineage: Bacteria > Bacteroidota > Bacteroidia > Cytophagales > UBA9547 > UBA9547. The sequence goes on along the minus strand of JAYVIX010000075.1, from coordinate 427 downwards.
TTATCCTGATACGTTCGAAAAATAATATTAATATTTTTTCATTAATATTTCTTTCAAAACCGTTTGGCAAGCATAGATTCTATTTTCGGCTTGTTCGATCACGAGTGAATTTTTGCCATCTAACATTTCGTCCGAAAGTTCGATATTTCTGCGCACAGGCAAACAATGCATTACTTTGGCATCGTTTGTGATTTTCATTTTCTCCTTGGTGAGCATCCACGATCCGTCCAAGGTCAATACTTTGCCATAGTCTGAATAACTTGACCAGTTTTTGACATATACAAAATCAGCATCTTTCAAGGCTTTTTCTTGATCGTATATTATGGGAGTCGAACCAGTAAATTTTTTGTCTAATTCATAGCCTTTTGGGTGTGTGATCACAAAATCTACATCGCCTTCTACCATCCATTCAGCAAAAGAGTTGGCA
>JAYVIX010000074.1:0-5511 GCA_043769845.1 Cytophagales bacterium | reverse complement strand
GAAGACTTGTCAACAGAAAAATTAGTGCATTTCAAACAGCTAGGCATCAACCGATTAAGCATTGGAATACAGACATTTGACAATGCAATTCTCGGCTACATAAACCGCGTACACGATTCCAGCCAAGCGATTGAGGCGGTAAAAAAGGCACAACAATTGGGTTTCGACAACATTACGATTGACCTGATGTATGCCTTGCCAAATTCCACCAGCCAATCGTTGCAAATCGATCTTGATCTGGCGACTTCGCTCGGTGTGTCGCATATTTCGGCCTATTGTTTCACACTGGAAGAAAAAACCGTTTTTGGCAAATGGGAAAAACAGAAAAAACTGACCAAAAACGAAGACAGTTACGAACACGAACAATTTACCCAATTATACAATCATTTAGCAGCGTATGGCTACGAACAATACGAAATCTCGAATTATGCCCGAGAAAATCGCTACTCGAAACATAATTCCGCATATTGGTTTGGCGAACATTACCTCGGAATAGGGCCTGGAGCACATGCGTACAATGGCCACCAACGCCAATGGAACGTCACAAACAACACGCTATACATCGAAAAACTGCAAAACAACCAATTAGCCTGCGAAATAGAACAACTAAGCGACCAAGATAATATTAATGAAACAATATTAATACAATTAAGAACTAAATGGGGTTTAAATCTCGAACAGCTTTCATCCAAATTTGGATTTGATTTACTAAAAGAAAAAGAACAAAAAATCACCCAATTAATTCGTAATGAACTAATTGAAATAAAAGATCAACGTGTTTTTTTGACTAAAAAAGGAATTTTTTTGGCTGATGGAATTGTGGTGGAATTGATGGTTTGATAAATCGTACTATTTTTTGGAGTCAGGGTGACCTTGCTTATCAAAAATCAAAGTGGCGAAGATAGTGTTCATTTATAGGTTCTATACGCTACTCCATTTTTTCATTTATTTTACATTTAATTAATTATCATATAAGCTGAAATTGTACGAATCGCCAATACTCAAAAAGTCATTACCATATTGGCACAAAAAATAGACAATCAATGGATTGGCAAAAGAACTTGTTCGGAACCAGAACCTAAATTGATGGACAATTTGTATGTATCTGGTATGTATCAAAAAATAAGGACTTACAAATTTCTCTGTAAGACCTTGATTATTAGCGTGTACGCGTAGGGATTCGAACCCCAAACCTCCTGATCCGTAGTCAGGTGCTCTATCCAATTGAGCTACGCATACTTGAATTGGGTTGCAAAGGTAGGTTTATTTTTGTCTTTTCAAAAGACTTAGTCCTATTTTTCAAAATTATTTTTCAGCTTTTCTTTTGCTTCTTTCATCAACTTGTTGGCATAAATGAAGTTGGTCAGAGATTCTTCTTCGGTCTCCAAGATATTTTGACTGTTTCCTTCCCACATTTTTTTGCCTTTGTAAAGAAACATGATGTATTCTCCCATCGTCACGACCGAGTTCATGTCGTGCGTCACTACGATGGTAGTGGTGTTGTATTCTTTGGTGATTTCTGAAATTAGATCATCAATCAAAATCGAAGTTTGTGGATCGAGTCCTGAGTTGGGTTCATCACAGAACAAGTATTTCGGATTCAGTACTATAGCGCGTGCAATTCCTACTCTTTTTTTCATTCCACCGCTCAGTTCCGAAGGCATTTTGAGGTTCGAACCTTCTAAACCGACTCTGCGTAGGCATTCGTTAGCACGATCCATCATCTCGTCTTTTGGCATGGTCGATTGGAGCATTTGCAAAGGAAAAAGTACATTTCCGATCACATTCAACGAATCGAAAAGAGCCGATCCTTGAAAAAGCATTCCAATTTGTCGCCTAATCTCGCGCTTGGTGTCGATATCGCCTTTGATAAATTCTTTACCATTGTAAATAACTTCGCCTTTGTCTGGTGCTACCAAGCCTACAATACATTTTAGTAAGACACTCTTTCCAGTTCCGCTTGCGCCTATGATAAGGTTGGTTTTGCCTTGTTCAAAAGTGCCACTTACATTGTCGAGAATCGTTTTGTCGCCAAACGATTTGCTAATATTCTTTATTTCAATCATTTACTAAAATTTAAAAAGCTAATTGGCCTAGCTATTTAGAGTTTTTTTACTTGCAGGAATTCCTTTTAGTACCAAATCGTAAGATTCTTTGATCCAAGTTTTTAAGTTGGAATCGGAAATAGAATCGTCTAAAATGATTGTATTCCAGTGTTTTTTATTCATATGGTAACCTGACAATACGCTCGAAAATTGTTCTCGAAGTTCGATTGCTTTTTCAGGATCGCATTTTAAATTGACACTTTTGAAATTCTCAACGTTAGTCAATGCAAACATTTTTCCAAATACTTTAAAAACCAATGTATTGGTATCAAACGGAAAATCTTCCGTCACACCTTCAAAGGCAATGCAATATTCGCGGTACTGTTCTATGTGCATAGTCTGCAAATATCGAAATCTTTCATCATTACAAGGTCTTTCAATGGCGAGGAATCAAAAAATTAAGTGATTTTGATAAACTGAATGTTTTTTTCTAATCCAGCTTGTTTGGCGCGTTTCAAGGCACTTTTGGCAAATGTTTTGATGAAACTTTCTTCTGTCATTTCGATCCAGTCTTTTTCACGCCATTCTAATAGTAAAGGATTTGGGTTGAATTGTTCGGTTGTATGCGGTTTGGCAAACCGATTCCAAGGACATACATCTTGACAAATGTCGCAACCGAAAATCCAATTTTCCATCTTGCCTTTGAATTCGGTTGGGATGTTTTCTTTTAGTTCGATCGTGAGGTAGGAGATGCATTTGCTACCGTCCACTACATAAGGCGACACAATGGCATCGGTAGGGCAAGAGTCGATGCATTTGGTGCATGTGCCACAATAATCTTTGATCGGGCCATCGTATTCCAACTCGATGTCTACGATCAGTTCGGCAATGAAAAAGAAACTTCCCATTTGCCTATTCAGTAGGTTGCTGTGTTTTCCTACCCAACCAAGTCCTGCTTTTTGCGCCCATACTTTGTCCATCACGGGAGCCGAATCTACAAACGCACGTCCATTCAAATCGCCCACTTCGGTTTTTATTTCTTCAAACAAAAACTTTAGTTTGTCTTTGATAACAGTGTGATAATCTTGCCCATAGGCGTATTTGGAAATCTTAAGCTTGGAGTCGAGTTCTTCAGATGGATAGTAATTCAATAAAAGTGAGATGACCGATTTGGCGCCATCAACCAGTTTTCTAGGGTCAAGCCGTTTGTCGAAATGGTTTTCCATCCAAGCCATTTTTCCATTCCTATTTTGGTGAAGCCAATTTTCGAGCCGTGGGGCTTCTTTTTCCAAAAAATCTGCTTTTGAAATACCACAAAAATCGAAGCCTAATTCTTGGGCTTTGATCCGAATAAATTGGGAAGTTTTCTGTTGAAATGTATAGTTCAATTGTGGCGAAATCTATTAAATTAATATAAATTCATTTTTTTAGAAGCGTTTTTTTTAGCTTATTGTACCTAACAATCTCTAAACCTAAATAAATAAAAACGTATGTCCAACAAACAAGCACGTGTTCAGAACCTTGCAGGCGCCTTGCAGCGAATCACCGATCCGTTCAGTGCATTTCTTAACTTTCAGCAAGCCAGTGGGTATTTATTGCTGGCGGCTACATTTGTTTCACTCATTGCAGCCAATTCATCATCTGGAGATTCTTTTGTCCATTTTTGGCACACACCTATTGATTTTAGTTTTGGCGATTTCTTTACGCTGAAACTGACTGTCGAGCAGTTTATCAACGATGGTTTAATGACGATTTTTTTCACTGTAGTTGGTTTGGAAATCAAACGTGAACTGATCGAAGGCGCATTATCTACTAGACAACAAGCTATGTTGCCAGTTGCTGGAGCTTTGGGAGGCATGTTTTTCCCCGCAATCATATATTTGGCATTCAATTTTGGAAAAGACAGTGCATCTGGCTGGGCGATTCCGACCGCAACAGATATTGCGTTTTCGCTCGCTATTATTCAAATGTTGGGCAAAAAAGTACCGCTTAGTCTGAAAGTTTTTCTGACGGCTTTGGCTGTAGTGGACGATTTAGGAGCCATTGTGGTGATAGCCGTTTTTTATTCCGAACAATTACATTGGCTTTATTTGTGCTATGCTATATTGGTTGTTGGCGTTTTGTATTTGATGAACTTGGCTGATGTGCGCAACGTTTTTGCCTATTGTTTTGTAGGAGCTTTTTTATGGATTTTCTTACACGATTCTGGCATTCATGCCACTATTTCTGGCGTTATTTTGGCTTTGTGCGTGCCTTTTAGATTCAAAAATTATGATGCTTTATTTAAGAAACATTTGGTCGAAGTACAAGCCTATTCCGATATGCTCGGGAAAGATAGCAAAGAATTGAAACCTGAAATTCGTGACCAAATCATCGAAGAAATGCAGCGAACCAGTACTTTGATGGAAGCTCCGCTGAACAATATGTTGCATTTGCTTCATTCGTTTTCGAGTTATTTGATTATGCCGCTTTTTGCGCTTTCGAATGCTGGTGTAAAATTGAATTTTGATGCTGTTCAGAATTTGCTTTCGCCTGTTAGTTTGGGGATTTTCTTTGCGCTTATTTTTGGTAAATCAATCGGAATCACGCTCACGACTTTTATTACTTCCAAATTGGGAATCACCGAATTGCCTAAAGGAATAAATCTGAAAGATATGTTTTTTGTCAATATTTTGGCAGGAATTGGTTTTACGATGTCCATTTTTGTGACCAATTTGGCCTTTACCGATTCTTTGATGATCGAAACAGCCAAATTCTCTATCATTATTACCTCCTTCACAGCTGGAATTGTAGGCTATGTGTTGAATAGTAGGAATAAAAAAACATTAGAATAATTTCCAGCTTAAACATTAAACTTTGAACAAACCAGCATGTTGAAAAGGGTGGCCATTGTAGGTGGTGGGTCTGCAGGAATGATGCTGGCCGCCACGCTAGACCCTGAAAAATACAAAGTCACTATTTACGAACGCAATGTTGCGTTGGGTCGAAAATTCTTGGTGGCTGGCGATGGAGGCTTAAATTTGACTCATTCAGAAGACATCGAACTTTTAAAAACACTTTACAATCCTGCCGTTTTTCTCGATCAATGTTTGCAATCATTTACAAATCAGGATCTTAGAAATTGGTTAAAAGAATTGGGCGTTGAGACTTTTGTAGGAACGAGCAAACGGGTTTTTCCCACACAAGGCACCAAACCTATCGAAGTGTTAAAAGTACTTCTTGCCAAATTAAATGCCCAAAATGTGCGAATCAAAAACCAACACGAATGGATCGGTTGGAATGCCGAAAATCAATTGCGTTTCAAATATGAAAATAGTGAAATAGCCATAGAAGCCGATATAGTGGTATTTGCTTTGGGTGGCGCAAGTTGGCCTAAAACTGGCTCCAAAGGAAATTGGTTGTCTTTTTTCGAAGAAAGAGAAATTGAAACGTTGCCATTTCAATCATCTAATTGTGCCTTCGAAGT
>JAYVIX010000073.1:0-3409 GCA_043769845.1 Cytophagales bacterium | reverse complement strand
GGTTAAAAAACAGACAGAAGCAAAAACGATCGAGCAACCAGAAAATACACAAAGGTTTGATTGTTCGATAAAAAAATGGAAGATAAGTGTCGAAACTTCTTCCACTTGTTCAGGCAAAAAAGAAGGCGCAATTCTCATTTTCGACAGAGAAAAACACGAGTATTCGATTGACGAAGGACAGCATTTTGCAACGAAAAAAGAATACAACACGCTTGCCCAAGGCACTTACCACTTGATAGCGAAAGACGCGGATGGCTGCGAATACAAAACGACAGTGGAAGTGAAATCGAAAACTTGCAAAATAATGGACGAAATTGTTTTCAACCCAACCTTAGGCAACTGGATAGTACCAAGCAAAGACAATTCGGATGTGGAAGTGACGATTTTAGACAAATCGGGACAACTGGTTTGGAAGAAAGGCTTTTCGTTCCAACAATCCGAATGGGACGGCAAAAACAACCAAGGCCAGTTGGTAGAAATAGGCTTGTACGGTTTCCGCATCCAATATTCCAACGGTGACAGCAAAGAAGGTTATATTAGCGTCATGTATTAAAATGTTGAAACGCTTTGCCCATATCGTCCTTTTTATTGCGCTGTGTTTTGGTACAGCGAAGGCCCAATACATTACGCTGCCCGATCCTGCATTTGTACAATTTTTGGCTGACAGTTTTCCAACTGTCTTAAATGCTCAAAAACAATTGGATACTACAAAAGCCAAAACCATTTCGGGTAAAATAGTTGCTATAAATAGAGGAATCGCTGATGTTATAGGCATTCAGTACTTTACCGCTATAAAAGAAATTCAACTTGGTAATAATAAGTTGACCGCTTTCCCAAGGATAGACAATTTAAAATCGCTCACAGTACTTTATCTGGATACAAACCAGCTCACTTCTATTCCCGATTTGAGAGCGGTGACAAATTTGGGCACTATAAATATTTACCGAAATAAATTGGACTCATTGCCAGATTTCAGTAACCTAACCAAACTCAAACATTTTCTTATTGCAGGAAATAATCTGAAGAAAATGCCTGACTTCACAGGTTGCACTCTTTTACAACACATTGTAGCCAACGACAATAAGCTATCCCAACTGCCCGATTTCACCAAACACATGCAACTCGACAGGGTGTTGTTTACCAATAATGAATTCAAAGAGGTCGATTTCAATTTGATCCCAACCGTCACGGAAGTTCGGTTTGATGGCAATCTTCTGACTAGGTTCCCTGATCTTAGAGGAAGAACCAATTTGATAGAATTAGAACTTGACAGAAACTACATTGATTCATTGCCAGATTTGAGCAGTTTGGTCAACCTTGCCATTTTAGACCTTTCTACCAACTATTTTACGTTCGAGTCTTTGTCAAAATTCACCCCACCAAAGTCAATGACCAAGTATCGTTATTCGCCACAACGCTTGGCTGGCAAACCTGACAATGTCATCAAAAGGCAAAACGATTTTTTCAGGTTGGAATGGCCTGTGCAAAATCCGCTTCCGACCAACCAATACACATGGTACAAGGATGGCAAAGCGTTGGTAACTGGTTCCAGCCCCATTTTTTCAATTCCCAAAATCGGTAAAAACGACCAGGGCACTTACTCTATTGAATGCCGAAACACGGCCTACCCACAACTGGTTCTAAAATCCGAAAACGTATTGCTCCGTGTGATAGACTGCTTCGATTTGGGTCAATTGAAAGTGAACTATGCAACTTCTTCCTGCAACTATCCGATTGCCGCCAGTATAGACGAAAGCACTATTTCCTTCGGAAGAAAACCATTTTCATACAAACTGCGGAACACTTTATCAAACGAAGAAACCAATTTCAAAAGCCCAAATCTGACCATTGCCAGGGAAGGAACGTACGATTTTGTTATTGCCGATTCGGCTGGTTGCGAGCAAGTTTTAAAGAATTACATCCAAACATCACGCCCTGACAATTGCGACCCCATTTTTTACCCAGGCTTGAATGGCCCAGAATCCACTTTTTACATTGAACAAAAAGGCATGGCAAGAATCTACAACAATGCTGGCCATAAACTGAAAGAACTTGCAGTGCCTGCCTACTGGGACGGAAGAGACAATAACGGCCAGTTGTTGGATTCGGGGATGTATCTCATCATCGTAAATGAGCAATTAAAAATCCCGATTAGTTTGATGCGGGTGAATTAAGAGGCACCACCTCTGGTTGATTTTCTTTTAACAAGAAAATCAACCGTCTCCTCCTCATTTGAGGAGGAGAGCCCAGTAACCATACCATTCCAAACATCTCATTTTTTTTCATAATGCTACCCCTCTCAAACTCTCCTCCTTGAACAAGGAGGAGACGATTCGTTTTTCTCGACAAGAGAAAAACGAATCAGAGGTGGTTAAACCCTGCCCTGATCTTGTCCAGCACCTCCTCCAAATGTGTAAAAACGTATTTATTCTCAAACCGCAGAACTTTTATGCCAAGAGAATCCAAATAGGCATCTCGTTCGGCATCTTGCTCCTGACCGGCTGTGCTAAAATGTCCTTGCCCATCTAGCTCTATGGCCAAACGTTCTTGCGGACAATAAAAATCCAATACATAAGTACCCGCACTATGTTGTCTCCTGAACTTTCGGTCGTCTTGTGCGCTATTTTTTAAGTGTTTCCAAAGTTCGGCCTCTGCTGGAGTCAAGTTGTTGCGCAAGTCTTTGCGTATCTGTTTGAGGATGGGTTTGTTATGTAGTTGTTCTTTGGGCTTCATTTGGCTTGAGAAAATACATAAATACACAGTAGATTTGAAATTAAAAAACCACCACCTCTGGTTAATTTTCTTTTAACAAGAAAACTAACCGTCTCCTCCTCAAATGAGGAGGAGACCCCAGTAACCCATACCATTACAAACAGCTCATTTCTTTCAAGATGCCAGCCCTCTCAAACTCTCCTCCTTGAACAAGGAGGAGACGATTCGACCGAAAGGGAGAATCAGAGGTGGTTCAGAATGGCTTGAGCTTGCTAATAAAATTCGTATCTCCAGCAAATGTGAATGAAAAATACAATTAGAACATGTGGCGTTATATTTTTCTCGCCAGCCCTCATCGTAAACCAGGAGGATTCAATCATTTTTTTCCATTTGTCTTCTAAAATCATTATTAATAGCTACATCATACCAATCAACAAGGCGAAATTCTCTTAAGTTGTTATAAATTTCTAACCCAATGTTGTTGAATCTATTCATTAGTTCCGTCAATTCAGACATTTTAATAGCTACTTCACCTTCATCTGTAATAAAATCTTTTAACCAATCAATTTCTTGATCGATGTAATCAATTAGTAACTGGTTAACCCAACTTGCAGCAATTACCCTGTAAGCACTTGATTTTGAACTACTCTTATATTGTTGGGTGGTATTTTCAGGACTACAAATTTTCGCTTTTGCG
>JAYVIX010000072.1:0-2484 GCA_043769845.1 Cytophagales bacterium | reverse complement strand
TTTTGATATCAGCAGGCGAAAGCAGTTTTTCGGTAAGATCGGTAATGATCTTGAAATCGCTTGTGAGAGATATCTCGTCATAACCATCTAAGGAATGCAGAATTACGAAACGTTTGCCGGTGTTTTGGTACAAATAGGCATACAATCTAGCCAGTTCCAAACTGTATACACCCACCATTTGCTTGTGCGGAAACGAAGGATTTACCATCGGGCCAAGCATGTTGAAAAACGTTTTTACACCAAGTTCTTTGCGTACAGGCGCCATGTTTTTCATCGCAGGATGAAATAGCGGAGCGTGCATGATACAAATACCCGAAGCTTCCATGCAATTGCGCAATAATTGCACATCGTTTGTAAATTTGATGCCCAAATATTCGAGCACATTGGACGAACCAACTGACGATGAAACGGCATAATTGCCATGTTTGGCCACTTTTACACCAGCACCAGCCGCTACAAAAGTGGTGATAGTGGATATATTAAACGTGTTTTTACTATCGCCACCAGTGCCACATACATCAATAGCATCAAAATCGCCCAAATCGACATGCAAACAAAGATCTAGCATTGCATCTCTGAAACCTTCCAATTCATCCACCGAAATACTTCGCATTCTGAAAACGGTACAAAAAGCTGCCATTTGGGCATGATTTACATTGCCTTTGGCCAAGGAAGTCAAAGCCGATTTCGCTTCTGATTTTGAAAGGGTTTTATGTTCGAAAAGGTGGTTTAAGATCTCTTTCATTTAGACAGTAAGTAAATTTCGCTGTTTAATAGTTTTTCAACTACCAATAAATGAGCGTATTATAGAAGTATGAAAAACGTAATTTATTTTGTGCAAAGTACTTGAATACGCAACGGTCGTAAAAATAGAATATTAAGCGAAAGAAAAATAAAAACAGCCTGTATAAACTATCCAAGTTTATCCTTGTTCGCTCCAAATGATTTCATTTCTTTGTGTAAAATTTTGAAAAGAATGAAAGGAATTATTCTTGCAGGTGGTAGTGGCACACGTCTTCATCCACTTACAATTGCAGTTAGTAAACAATTGATGCCTGTTTACGACAAACCGATGATTTATTATCCGCTCTCCACTCTTCTATTGGCTGGAATTCGAGAAATATTGATCATTTCAACTCCTCACGATATTGATGGTTTTAGAAAGCTGTTAGGTGACGGAAGTCAAATCGGCTGTCGTTTTGAATATGCCGTGCAACCAAGTCCAGATGGTTTGGCACAAGCCTTTATAATAGGTTCCGATTTTATTGGAAAAGATAAAGTAGCCCTTATTCTTGGCGATAATATCTTTTTCAGTGCAGGGTTGAGTTCTCTATTGCAAGAAAACAACGATCCTACTGGTGGTGTAGTATTTGCCTACCATGTGAGCGATCCAGAACGTTATGGTGTGGTCGAATTTGATTCGAAAATGAAGGCATTGAGCATTGAAGAAAAACCAGAAAAACCAAAATCGAACTATGCCGTGCCTGGTCTTTATTTCTATGACAACTCTGTCGTGGAAATTGCCAAAAATATCAAACCTTCCCCTCGTGGCGAACTAGAAATCACCGATATAAACAAAGTATATTTGGAAGCTGGCAAACTAAAAGTAGGCGTTTTGCAACGCGGGACAGCTTGGCTGGATACTGGCACATTTGATTCCTTGATGCAAGCTGGTCAGTTTGTACATGTGCTCGAAGAACGCCAAGGTTTGAAAGTAGGTTGTATCGAAGAGATTGCCTATCACCTTGGTTTTATTGGCGATGATGAATTGGAGCGTGAGGCCAAAAAATACCTAAAAAGCGGTTATGGCAAATACCTAATGGGTTTGCTGAAAAAATAATTAGATGATGTTTAGATTTCTTTTGGCGAGGAAAGCGGTATTGTATAAATCAATATCGCCCCTCGCTTTTATTTTGATTGTTGGTTCTACAAGCAGTTTTTCGGCTGATTCACTTTCCAACAAAGCCCAAATTAGCCTCATCACCATCAGTCCTGGAGCCGATTTGTATTCTGCCTTTGGCCATAGCACGCTTTGGATTTTGGATACTGAAAAAGGAATTGATCGTGTTTATAATTACGGTACATTCGATTTCGGACAACCTAATTTTTACATGAATTTTGTAAAAGGCCATTTAGATTATACCCTTTCGGCCTACACGTTCGAAGAGCAATATTTGATGACCCAATACGAAGGTCGAGGCCTTTCGCAGCAAATCTTGAATTTCGATTCAGCCCAAAAACAACGGATGTATGATTTTATGGAATGGAACGCACGTCCAGAAAATATGCATTATTTCTATGATTTTTATCTCGACAATTGTTCTTCGCGTATGCGAGATGTGATTCAAAAAAGTGCTGGCGATTCGTTCATTTACGACAAAACCATTTCGACTCCTTATTCTTTTCGCGAATGGATGAATTTGTGTTTAATTCCTCATCCTTGGTCTTCCTTTTTTATGAACATAGGCCTAGGCGCTCCTGCAG
>JAYVIX010000071.1:0-16117 GCA_043769845.1 Cytophagales bacterium | reverse complement strand
TCTCGACTGCGCTCCGTGATTGCAAACTTGTATAGTCCGCAGTTGGATACCGTGTATAGACCGGGAGGTTGGACGATTCGTCAAGTCGTACACCATTGTGCCGACAGTCACATGAACAGTTTGCAACGTTTCAAGCTAGCTCTCACCGAAGAAAAACCCACCATCAAACCGTATTGGGAAGACCTTTGGGCCGAATTGGAAGATTCTAAAACGATGTCAGTCGAGCCAAGTTTGCTACTTTTGGAAGGATTGCATGCACGTTGGGCGCTGTTGTTGCGCAGCTTGAAAGCAGAAGATTTTGAACGGACTTTTATTCATCCAGAGCATGGAAAAGAATTCAGGCTAGACGAAAATATTGGCGTGTACGCTTGGCATTGCAACCATCATTTGGCACATATTACCACTTTGAAAAAGCAAAAAGGCTGGCTGTAAAGGCATAAAAAGTAGATTTTCAAAAACTTAGAAAAGAACTATTGTCTATTGGAAAACTACTCTTTACCTTAGTGTCAAATTAATCCTAAAATAGCAAGGCCATGGGAAAAGCAATGGATTCCAAAAAGGAAAAGAAAAAAGAGCCAACAAAGACTGCGAAGGAAAAAAAGGCTGAAAAAATCGCCAAAAAAGGCAAAAACGATTAATTCGTTTCTTTTATAATCGAAGGGTGACAATACTAATTGTTGCCCTTTCTTTTTGATTCAGTTTGTAAACATTTCAATTCGCAATTGCGTAAGGCATTTCAATTCACACTCAAATAGAAAATCATGAAAAAAATCTTAACAGTATTCTCTTTCTTGTTGATTCAGATAGGCGTGTGTAATGCGCAAGTGGCCAATGAAAAAGAAGACGCATTTGTAAAGGCGTTTTTCGAAGTATTGAAAAAAGGCGACAAAAAACTATTGGTTGAAAAATTCTTATTGAAAGAATCGGATTTGGAAGTATACAATCAGAGTCGTGCAGCTGTAGGTAGTAAAGTGGTTTTGACAAAAGACGAGTTTGCAAAATTAGTAGAAGACAGAAACAGCAAGATTACACGTGGTTTTGAGGAATTGCGTACATCTGCAGCTAAAGCAAAAGTAACGTTTGAAAATACAGAATTCAAAAGCTACAAAAAGTTCGAAGATGCAAGTGCCGAAGTGCCAGCTGGTTACTACAAAATGATGTTTATTTTGCACGAACAATACGTTTTTAAAGTTCAGTTTGAGGCTAGTCCTTTAGGTGACGATTTCAAATTGTACAACATCATGAATACCGTTTCAATGTAATTCGATTTGTAAAAAACAGGAAGGCCGAGGCAATCAAAAATCGATTTTTCCTCGGCCTTTTTTGATGTCTTTTCTTACTTTTTTGGCAACCAATCGGTTTGCGATGGACGATTTGGTCGCTTTTGTAGCTCTCCGAGGTTTTGGTTCTTCGAAACAACTGGCCAGCAGTTTATAGAATTTTTCGATTACCCGCTCTTTGTTCATCATCTGACTACGTTCTTCCTCGCATACCAATCGCAATTCGCCTTCACTGTTCAGTTTATTGGCTAGTTTGTCGATGATTCTTGCCTTTGTTTCCTCTCCCAAAACCGAAGAAAGTGCTGGCGTCCAGTAAAGTTCCATTTTGGTGCTGACCTTGTTGGTATGTTGGCCGCCTTTTCCGCCCGAAAGTGAGGCTTTGAAACGCACCTCGCCCAAAACATCAATCGTGTGCCATGAACTTGGTTGTTCGAGAAATGATAGTGGAATGGCCATTTTATAGCATTTTTTGAGATGTACGAAAAATATTCAATCAAAGCCAAATTTAATGATTCACAAATAGCCTCGTTTGCAAAGCCAAAAAGTTATTTCAGTTTCCACAAAAATTTATTATTTCCTTGATTAAATATTCTACAAAAACCTTTGGATATCAAATAGTTGTCTAATTCTAAATTCATTTCTGCGCATTCATCCAGAAGCTGTTTGGGTAAACGATGTGCTTGGTAGCGTACCGTTTCCATCGGGTGTACCCAAAACGTGAGTGGCGGTGTTTGTTCTACTTTTTCAAAGCCTAATTTTTCGTATACTTCACCATTCGACCATTCGCGGTCGGTATAGGTCATGATATCGTCTGGTTGATGTTCTTGGACAAAATGTTCCAAAATCTTTCCCAAACCACCTGCCACATTTACGCCCTGCATACTGGCAAACCGCACAAGTTCAACTGAGCGAAAAGGTGTTTCGTTCCTATAAAACGTTTTGGCTGCGCTGAAAGAAGCAACCGCCACCATCACTCCTTTGTAAACGAGGCCATATTTATGTTTGGCCGAAACCACGTCCATCAGATGATTGAGATCCAAAAAAACGTCCATTTCAGGTTTATCGATTCTTCGAACCAAGGTTTCGCGGGCCGAAATGGTTTTGTTTGTACCTATTAACGAGCCAATTCGAGCTTTTACTTGCTCTTGTCGATTATGCCAAATGTCTTCCCAAAGCACAATCTCATTTGAGCCAAGCGTTTTCTGAAAATTTGCATTTTGAGAAATGGATAAAAAATGAACTTTTAGTTTGGCGCCAAAAGAAAGCTCGTTCTCCGAAATTTCAATTTCAGGGAAAATAGAGGTTGCCCAAGATGCCAAGTTTTCGTTCATTTTCATTCTGCAAAACAAACAGAAAATGCATCATTAAAACATCTCAAAACATTGTAAATAGTTTTAGAAATTTATTTAGTAGCTTTGAGACAGAACTTTAGGGGCTTCCGCATTGCCGGAATGAGATGTTACCCTCCGAACCTGATGCAGCTCATACTGCCGTAGGAAAAAGTTGGAAGATGCTTCGTGCGTCCACATCTCAGAACCTCCTAATTCAAGATTGACTATCTAAATAGTTTAGAATTAGCATGTTTGTTTATCTCAACGGAACAGAAAAAAACTTTCAACCGAAGCTGTCGTTGCTTTTGGAAGAAGAAAACATGCTTGAAAAAAAAGGCATTGCTGTGGCGGTAAATAATGTTGTCGTTCCTAAAATGAAATGGAACGAAATGGAGCTAAAAGAAAACGATAAAATATTAGTGATTAAAGCCAGCCAAGGAGGATAGTTTTAGTTAATAGTTCGCAGTTTGTAGTTTTTAAAACATAGAATCATAAATTTCTCATCCATGAAAAAGGAAGAAACTTCACCAAAGCAAGAAGTCATCACGCGCGAGCCTCTTACAGGTTCACGCAAAATTTATGTACAAGGCAAGATTCACGACATAAAAGTGGCGATGCGTGAAATTACCTTGACCGACACGGTTCAGAAGTTCAATGGCGGTACTGGAAAAGTGGAGAAAAACATTCCTGTAACTGTTTATGATACATCTGGCCCATATACCGATCCTGATTTCAATATTGATTTGAAACAAGGTCTTCCTCGCTTGCGTGAGCAATGGATTTTGGATCGTGGCGATGTGGAACAACTTTCGGAGTTTTCTTCGGAATTCTGCCGTCAACGCATGGCTGATAAATCATTGGATAGCCTTCGTTTCGAGCACATCGAAAAACCTTTGAAAGCAAAAGTGGGTGCGAATGTTTCGCAAATGCATTATGCTAAAAACGGAATCGTGACTCCAGAAATGGAATACATCGCAATTCGTGAAAACCAACGCATTGACGAGTATAACGAGTTAATGGCAAAAAACAAGCGTGGCGAATTAGGCCATCAACATGCTGGCATGAATTTTGGGGCGAACACTCCTAAAAGCAAAATCACCCCAGAGTTTGTGCGTGACGAAGTGGCCATGGGTCGCGCTATTATCCCAAATAACATCAATCACCCAGAAAGCGAGCCGATGATCATTGGTCGTAACTTCTTGGTAAAAATCAATACCAACATTGGAAACTCTGCTGTATCGTCTTCTATCGAAGAAGAAGTTGAAAAAGCCGTTTGGAGTTGCCGTTGGGGTGGAGATACGCTGATGGATTTGTCAACAGGAAAAAATATTCATGAAACTCGTGAGTGGATTATCAGAAACTGTCCAGTACCAGTAGGAACTGTTCCTATTTATCAAGCATTAGAAAAAGTAAACGGAAAAGCCGAAGACTTGACTTGGGAAATTTTCCGTGATACGTTAATAGAGCAAGCCGAACAAGGTGTCGATTATTTCACGATCCACGCTGGCGTACGCTTGAAATACATTCCACTTACAGCTAAACGTGTAACAGGAATTGTGTCTCGTGGTGGTTCTATCATGGCCAAATGGTGTTTGGCTCATCACAAAGAAAACTTCTTGTACACGCATTTCGAAGAGATTTGTGACATCATGAAAGCATACGATGTGGCTTTCTCGTTAGGAGATGGTTTGCGCCCTGGCTCTATTGCCGATGCCAATGACGAAGCGCAATTTGGTGAATTGGAAACACTTGGCGAACTGACCAAAATCGCTTGGAAACACGACATCCAAACGATGATCGAAGGCCCAGGTCACGTGCCGATGCACATGATCAAAGAAAACATGGACAAACAATTGAAAGAATGTCACGAAGCACCTTTCTACACATTGGGTCCATTGACGACTGATATTGCACCAGGTTACGACCACATCACATCTGCCATTGGTGCAGCCATGATAGGTTGGTTTGGAACGGCCATGCTTTGTTACGTAACTCCGAAAGAACACCTTGGCTTGCCAAATAAGAAGGACGTAAAAGACGGAGTGATGGCCTACAAAATAGCTGCCCACGCTGCCGATTTAGCAAAAGGACACCCAGGGGCACAATACCGCGACAATGCCTTGAGCAAAGCCCGTTTCGAATTCCGTTGGGAAGATCAGTTCAACCTTTCGTTGGATCCTGATACTGCTCGCGAATTCCATGACGAGACCCTTCCTGCCGATGGAGCCAAAGTAGCCCATTTCTGCTCGATGTGCGGCCCGCATTTCTGCTCAATGAAAATCACCCAAGACGTACGTGACTATGCCGACAAATTGGGCATGGAAGAAGACGAAGCGTTGAGAAAAGGCTTGGAAGAAAAATCGAAAGAGTTTAAAGACGCTGGAGCGGAGATTTATTTGTAGTTTTTCAGGAAAGAGACATGACAGGTTTCAAAAACCTGTCATGTCTTTCAAAAACTAAAACCCAAAACTTAACATCTTAAACCTCACCTATGCGACTTCATTATTTCCAACACGAAACGTTCGAAGGTTTAGGAGCGATCGAAGAATGGGCGATTTTGAAAGGATTTACCATTAATTCTACTCATTTATACAAAGGCGAAGCATTGCCAAAACTGGAAGAAATCGACTGGCTCGTAATAATGGGTGGCTCAATGAGCGTGAATGATGAAACTGAATTGCCTTGGTTGGTGGCCGAAAAAGCTTTTGTAAAACAAGCGATCGAATCGGGCAAAGTCGTGATCGGAATTTGCCTTGGCGCACAAATGATTGCCAATGTTTTAGGGTCAAAAATTTATCCCAATTCAGATAAAGAAATCGGCTGGTTTCCGATCGTTTGGGAAATGAAAGCGCTCTCGAACCCCGTTTTTAGTCATATCCCGATGCAACTTAACGTGCTACATTGGCATGGCGAAACCTTTGATTTGCCTAACGGAAGCCTACTTTTAGCCAGTAGCGAAGCCTGTGTAAACCAAGGTTTTTTGTACAAGGACAAAGTAATCGGACTTCAATTTCATATGGAATTCAACGAAAAAAGTACAGACGAAATGCTGGCTTATTGCGCCCACGAATTAAATGAAAATAAATTTATTCAGTCTGGTGATAAAATTTTGACACAAAAACATTTTATTCCTGCCGCCAAAGACGCACTATTTGGCATTTTGAATGCGTTAGTGTAAAAGGTGTTTAGGGATTGATTTTAGACAAACTATATTTTGACAATTTATATTCGGTTTTTGCGGATTGCCTTTATTGTTCTTTTTAGTTGTTTGGCAGCACAACATACAAACGCTCAGACTAATAAGGCTGATACTGCCCTAGCGCGAGCGTATTATGAGCAAGCTCAAAAACTGATCGACAGCAAAAAATTCAACCAAGCGGAAGTTTTGTTTGTAAAAATATTCAAAATGGATGTGCTTTTACCTGATGAGATTTGCTACCATTATGCCAAAACCTTGTTTGAATTAAAGAAATATCCGCAGAGCAAAACATTCGTAGAAAAATACATCCGATTGCAAGGTGAAAATGGGGCATTTATATTGAATTCGTTGCAATTAGAGCTTGATTTAGAGAAAGCGACCAATCCAACGACTCCTCAATACTGCGAAAAGATCATTCACGATACATGCCATTTGTGCCAAGGATCGGGCGCTGCACTACAATCATGCACACGCTGCGAGAGTCATGGCCGAATTGTTTGCAATCTTTGTCAAGGAAACAAAGTAAATATCGAAAGCACCAGTTTTGGCGAACGGTATTTCACCTGTGGTCGGTGCAACGGCTCGGGCGCAATTGTTTGTCCATTGTGCGAAGGAACCAAAAAAGAAAAAAGAAAATGTGGCGAATGCCAAGGAAAACGCTTCGCATTTTATAAGAGGCGTTGCTAGAATACTCTGTTTGATTTCCGCAATCGTTTTCGGTGATTTATCTTAGATCCTATTTATACTCATTAAAAATAGGTTAAGTAACCTAGCAAGGCCTCTTTTATTCCAAAACACGCTTGTATTTAACCCCTCTGCCAATTACATTTGCTTCTTAATGCCATTGGTTCGGTTTATGGAAAAAGCATATTTGCCAATAGATTACTTCCCCATCTTTCTCCAGTTTGCATTCGCAGCGGGCTTTGTGGTGACCACTATTATAGGTACACACTTTCTTGGCCCAAAGAAAAAGACTGCAAACAAACTCGAAGTGTTCGAGTGTGGTATTGAGGCTCAAGGCAATGCAAGAAACCCTTTCGCTATCAAATATTTCTTGACAGCCATTTTGTTCGTTCTTTTTGATGTTGAAGTTATTTTCATGTATCCTTGGGCGGTCAATTTCAAAGAACTAGGCATTCAAGGTTTTATTTCCATGTTAGTTTTCATGGCATTGCTTTTGGCAGGATTTTATTATGTGATAAAAAGAAAGGCATTAGATTGGGAATAGTGAACTATTCGCTAGATTAACAGTTAATGACTTCGAACTTAATTTAATAAAAAATGAAAACGGTAAAAGCTCCAGCAGGTGTAGAAGGTCCCGGTTTCTTCGCTACCTCTTTTGACGAAGTAATCGGAATTGCAAGAGCCAATTCACTTTGGCCTTTGCCTTTTGCCACTTCATGTTGCGGAATTGAGTTCATGGCTACGATGGGTTCGCACTACGATTTCGGTCGTTTTGGTGCCGAGCGTCTTAGCTTCTCGCCACGTCAAGCCGATGTTTTGATGGTGATGGGAACAATCGCCAAGAAAATGGCACCTGTTGTTCGCCAAGTATACGAGCAAATGGCTGAACCACGTTGGGTGATGGCCGTTGGTGCTTGTGCTTCGAGCGGTGGAATATTTGATACTTACAGTGTTTTACAAGGTATTGACGAAATTATCCCTGTTGACGTTTACGTGCCAGGTTGCCCGCCAAGACCAGAACAAATCATAGACGGTTTCATTCAAATACAGGAACTTGTTAAGAGTGAATCTTTAAGAAGAAGAGAATCAGAAGAATACAAACAATTGCTCGCGAAATACGAGATCGTTTAGATAGTATGGCAAAAATCTCCAATAGCTTCCTTTTAGAGCGTTTGCAAGCCAAATTTGGCGAAAAAATACTTTCGTCTGAAGAACCGTACGGTATGCTTACCATCACGGCCGACCAAAGCATTAATATTGAAATCTTAGATTTCTTGTATAAAGAAGTCGATTTGCAATACCAGTTTTTGACTGATATTTGCGGTATTCATTACCCAGATCAAGCACTTCCGTTAGGTGTTATTTACCACGTGCATAGCTTGGTGAATAATCATAGAGTTCGTTTCAAGTTCTTTTTGCCAGATCACAATCCTCACATCAAAACGGCAACTACAGTTTATGCTGGTGCCAATTGGATGGAGCGTGAGACGTATGATTTCTACGGAATCATATTTGATGGTCATCCTGATTTGAGGAGAATTTTGAATGTAGATGAAATGGTTGCATTTCCTATGAGAAAAGAGTTCCCGTTGGAAGACCCTAATCGTATTGATAAACAAGATAAATTCTTCGGAAGATAATTGAAGCTGATGAGCACTCACTTACCATTAGTAAACCAGCTTGAAAAAGAGACAACCACGCTAAACTTGGGGCCAACGCACCCAGCTACACATGGTATCTTTCAAAATGTATTAGAACTTGATGGTGAAAAAATCATCAGCGCTGATCAAACGGTCGGGTATATTCACCGCGCGTTCGAGAAATTGGCGGAGAGAAGAGCGTTCTACCAAATCACAACATTGACCGATCGTCTGAATTATTGTTCGTCACCCATCAACAACATGGGATGGCACATGACGGTAGAGAAATTGCTAGGAATGACTATTCCGAAACGAGCCCAATACATTCGAGTAATCATAATGGAATTGGCTCGTATTTCAGATCACCTTGTATTGAACAGTATACTTGCAGTAGATTGCGGTGCGATGACAGGTTTCTTGTACGTGATGCAAGAGCGTGAAAAAATCTACGACATCTACGAAGAAGTGTGTGGTGCAAGATTGACCACCAATATGGGCCGCGTTGGTGGCATGGAGCGTGATTTGAACGACAATGCCATCAAGAAAATCCACCAATTCCTGCGAGATTTTCCTAAAGTATATGCTGAATTTGAAAAGCTAGTTTCTCGTAACCGTATCTTTATGGATAGAACGGTGGGCGTGGGTGGCATTTCAGCAGAAAGAGCCTTGAGCTACGGATTTACAGGTGTGAACCTTCGTGCTGCTGGTGTCGATTATGATGTTCGTACGATGGAACCTTATTCATCCTACGAAGATTTTGAGTTTGATATTCCTGTTGGGCAACATGGTGACGTATATGATCGCTTCTGTGTAGCTGGACAAGAAATTTGGGAGAGTGTAAAAATTATCACGCAGGCTATCAACAACTTGCCTACTGATTCTTATCACGCTGACGCTCCTCAATATTACCTTCCTCCAAAAATTGAAGTGTACAACAACATGGAAGCCTTGATTTATCACTTCAAGATAGTGATGGGAGAGGTGGATATGCCAGTGGGCGAAGTATATCACGCTGTAGAAGGTGGCAATGGAGAATTAGGTTTCTATTTGGTGAGTGACGGTGGCCGTACACCTTATAGATTGCATTTCCGCAGGCCTTGTTTTATTTATTATCAAGCATTCCCAGAAATCATTCAAGGATCTAACTTGTCGGACGCTATCGTGACGATGAGTAGCATGAACGTGATTGCTGGCGAATTAGACGCATAAGATGGGATACGCACAACATCAAATATTACTTAGTACCGAAGAGTACTTGCAAATGGAGAGAAACGCTCCATTCAAAAGCGAGTATTTCAATGGGCAGGTATATGCGATGTCTGGTGCGAGTATTGCTCATAATGATATTGTTACCAATCTGATTTATTCGATTAAAGGACATTTAAAAGGCAAATCGTGTAAAGTATATCCTTCTGACGTAAGAGTAAAAACACCCGCTTGGCCTTCGTATTTCTATCCCGATGTTTCTATTATTTGTGGAAAACCAGAGATAGTAGAATATGACAATGTACTGAATCCATCGGTCATAATAGAAGTAGGTTCTAAATCGACAGAGGAAAAGGACAGGGTGATTAAATTTGGTGTTTATAGAGAAATTGCAACATTAAAAGAATACATACTTGTTTCTAGTTTGCGCATGGAAGTAACTCGTTTTTACAAGGTTGGCCCACTTGCATCAGATTGGTTCGAAAGTGTATATCGACTTGAAAATGAACAATTAAGAATAGATACTATTGGTTTAGATTTACCATTGTCGGAAATATACGATGATGTAACTTTGGGCAATTCAATAAGTATGTTTTAAGATGGGATACGCACAATATCAAATATTACTTAGCACAGAGGAATACCTTTCGATGGAGCGCAATGCTTCCTTCAAAAGTGAATTCTTCAATGGACAAGTGTATGCGATGGCGGGCGGAAGTATTGCACACAATGATATCAGTGGAAATATCTATGCGTATCTTCATGCTTTTCTGAAAAACAAAAATTGTCGACCATGCAATTCAGATCAGCGAGTCAAAATACCAGCTTGGCCGTCATTTGTGTATCCTGACGTTTCTGTTGTATGCGGAAAACGTGAGATAGTTGACAACGATAATCTCGCAAATCCAGTTATAATTGTCGAAGTACTTTCTCCGTCCACCGAGTCGTATGATAGAACAGTTAAATTTGGACAATATCGTCAAATTACTTCGTTGAAAGAGTATGTTTTGGTTGCTACAAAAACCAAAAGCATTACCAAATTCCAACGCGCAGACAACACCGATTGTTGGACAGAGTTTATTTACGATCAACCCGAAATGTCTCTTTATTTGGAAAGCATTGAGTATAAGCTTCCATTAGAAGATATTTATTACAATATTGAATTAGAAAATTTTCATATAATTAAGTAGATGACGGCAGAATCTAACATACAATTCTCGCCCGAGGCAATGACCTTGGTACAGAAGCAGATTGCCAAATTTCCGGAGGGAAAACATAAATCAGCATTGATTCCTATCCTGCATATTGCCCAAGCTGATTTGGGCGGATGGCTTTCGCCAGAAGTGATGGATTATGTGGCTGCTATCTTGAAAATAGAGCCAATTGAAGTGTACGAGGTAGCGACTTTCTATTCGCAATACTATACTGAACCTGTAGGAAAATACGTGTTTGAAGTATGTCACACTGGCCCTTGCCAATTGCGTGGAGCTGATGAGATTATTTCTTACATGGAGAAAAAACTAGGCATCAAAAAAGGCGAAACAACTGCAGATGGAAAATTCACACTGAAAGGTGTAGAATGCCTTGCCGCTTGCGGAAGTGCCCCAATGATGCAGTGCGGTCTTCATTATCATGAACATCTTACTGAAGAAAGTGTTGATCAATTGATAGCAGAGTTCAAAACAGAGGATAAAATAAGAAGACCGTTTCCAAACTAGGCATTGGACGCTAGATAATATTAGAGAAAATGGCTGGAATTAAGATACTTACCAAAGACATAGGAACTCCTAACCTTCAAAACATTGATGTATACATCAGTAAGGGAGGTTATTCGTCTGTATTTAAAGCTTTGCAAACCATGTCGCCCGATGGGGTTGTGGAAGAAGTAAAAAAATCAGGACTTCGTGGCCGTGGTGGTGCAGGCTTTCCTACGGGAATGAAGTGGAGTTTTATTGACAAGAACCCTGCAAAAGAACGCTATTTGGTTTGTAACGCTGATGAAAGTGAGCCAGGTACGTTCAAAGACCGTTATTTGATGTTTGAAAATCCTCATGTTTTAATTGAGGGCATGATTACAGCAAGTTACGCTTTGGGTGCACATCGTTCATATATCTATGTTCGTGGAGAGCTTATTTATGTGGTGCGTGGCTTGCAAAAAGCAATTGACGAAGCAAAAGCAAAAGGTTTTCTAGGTAAGAACATATTAGGTTCAGGTTTCGATTTGGAACTGAATGTGACTTGCGGAGCTGGAGCTTATATCTGCGGAGAAGAAACAGCACTTATCGAATCTTTAGAAGGAAAAAGAGGGAATCCTCGTATCAAACCTCCATTTCCTGCTATTTCAGGACTTTGGAATATGCCAACTGTGGTAAATAATGTAGAATCTATCGCAGTAGTTCCTTGGATCGTGATGAACGGTGGCGAGGAATATGCTAAAATAGGAATCGGCAAAAGCACTGGAACAAAATTGATTTCAGCTGGTGGACATATTAATAAACCAGGTGTTTACGAACTGGAACTAGGACTTCCAGTCGAAGAATTTATCTATTCAGACGAGTATTGTGGTGGTATCTGGAAAAACAGGAAATTGAAAGCGATGGTAGCTGGAGGTTCTTCAGTTCCAATCTTACCAGCTAACTTGATTACAAAAACTGCAGCAGGTGAAGCTAGATTGATGAGTTATGAGTCACTTTCTGACGGTGGTTTTGCAACTGGTACCATGTTGGGTTCTGGCGGTTTTATCATCTTTGACGAAACGGCTTGTATCGTAAAAAACACCTACAATTTTGCCCGTTTCTATCATCACGAATCATGCGGACAATGTAGCCCGTGCCGTGAAGGAACAGGTTGGATGGAACGTGTGCTTCATGCTATCGAAGATGGCCATGGCAAACCAAGTGACATAGATCTTTTGGTTGATGTGGCTAAGAAAATAGAAGGAAATACAATTTGTCCTTTGGGCGATGCAGCGGCTTGGCCAGTTGCAGCAGCTATTCGTCATTTCAGGGCTGAATTTGAGTGGCACATAAATCATCCTGCTGAGGCAACTAAGCCGGGTGCAGTATTTAGAGAAGCAGTTTTAGCATAAAAACTATGTCGGAAGAAGTAGTTAAATTTAAGGTAACGATAGACGGTGACGAGATAGAAGTAGCTCCGGGTACTACTATCCTTCAGGCGGCTAGAGCTTTGGGTAAACACGTGCCACCAGCCATGTGCTACTATTCCAAACTGGAAGGTTCGGGAGGTAAGTGCCGTACTTGTTTGGTGAAAGTGACAGCAGGTTCTACCAAAGACCCTCGTCCAATGCCAAAACCAGTGGCTTCGTGCCGTACAATGGTGATGGATGGCATGATTGTAGCTAACGATACTTCACCAGAAGTACAAGAAGCTCGTAAAAGCGTGGTGGAATTTTTGCTAATCAATCACCCACTAGATTGTCCTATTTGCGACCAAGCTGGCGAGTGTCATTTACAAGACCTTGGTTATGAGCATGGCGCACAAAAGACACGTTACGATTTCCAACGTAGAACTTTCGAGAAAATAGATATTGGTCCGTATATTCAGTTGCACATGACGCGTTGCATTCTTTGCTACCGTTGCGTGTTTACTGCCGATCAGATTACTGACAAACGTGTACATGGGATTTTAGGTCGTGGCGACCATGCCGAAATCAGTACACACATCGAAAAAGCAATCGACAACGATTTCTCTGGCAACGTTATTGACGTGTGTCCTGTAGGGGCGTTGACAGACAAAACTTTCCGTTTCAAAAGCAGAGTTTGGTTCACAAAACCAGTGTATGCGCACAGAAACTGTACAAAATGTTCAGGTAAAACCACACTTTGGTACAAAGGAGAGGATGTATTGCGTGTGACAGCACGTAAAGATAAGTGGGGTGAAGTAGAAGAATTTATTTGTAACACTTGCCGTTTCGACACTAAAAAAACATCTGATTGGACAATAGAAGGACCTGCCGATATCGACAGACATTCTGTTATTTCTCAGAATAAATACAAAGTATTAGCTGATAAACCTGTAGTTCCTGCGAATGCTAGCAAGCACTTAGGCGAAGGGACTTGGGATCATCAGTTGAAGTAAAAATTAGAAATATGGATTTATTTTTCATTATTACCAAGCTTATCCTGATTGTGATCATTTTCGCAGTCAGTTTGCTTACGGCCATGTATTCGACCTATGGCGAGCGTAAAATTGCTGGTTTCTTTCAAGATCGTTTGGGTCCTGATCGTGCTGGGACTTGGGGGATTCTTCAACCATTGGCTGACGGGGGCAAATTGTTTTTTAAAGAAGAAATCATTCCCACCAATGCGAGCATGGGGCTATTTATTGCTGGGCCTTCATTGGCCATGCTTACAGCCTGTATGTCTAGCGCGGTGATTCCTTGGGGAACTTACCTTGAAATAATGGGCTCAAGAGTCGATTTGCAAGTAGCTGACATCAACATCGGTTTGCTTTACATTTTCGGAGTCGTTTCTTTGGGTGTCTATGGAATCATGATTGGAGGTTGGGCTTCCAACAACAAGTTTGCATTACTTGGCGCTATTCGTGCAGCTTCTCAAAACATCAGCTACGAGATTGCGATGGGACTTTCAGTTATTGCACTTATCATGTTGAACGGCTCATTGAGTTTGGCTGAAATCACTAAAAATCAAAGTGAAGCAGTTTTTGGAATTTCAGGAATGAACTGGAATATTTTCTATCAACCACTTGGCTTCCTGATATTTATCATTTGTGCTTTTGCCGAATGTAACCGTACGCCTTTCGATTTGCCAGAATGTGAAACAGAATTAGTAGGGGGTTATCATACCGAATACAGCAGTATGAAACTTGGCTTCTACCTTTTTGCTGAATACATCAACATGTTTATTTCTTCGGCATTTATGGCAACGCTTTATTTTGGTGGTTATAATTATCCTGGAATAGATTCAGTGATCGCTAATTATGGCCAGAACATTGCTTCAGTTATCGGCATAGCCGTTTTATTCTCAAAAATCTTATTCTTTATCTTCTTGTTCATGTGGATTCGTTGGACAGTTCCACGTTTCCGTTATGACCAATTGATGAAATTAGGATGGCAAATATTGATCCCGCTAGCAATAATCAATATTTTGTTGACAGGAGTTGGTATCATGGTATTCACAAACTAATTGCGCAAACATGCAATCGTTAAGCAATAGATCGAAACAAGTATCACAAAAGGAAATGACTTTCATGGAAAGCATTTACCTGCCCGCTATTTTTAGCGGAATGATGATTACACTACGACATTTCTTTTCAAAGAGTATCACGATTCGTTATCCTGAAATCAAAAAGAAATTCACTGTAAATTATCGCGGACTTCATGTATTGAAAAAAGACGAAGAAGGCAAAGAACGTTGTACAGCTTGTGGACTTTGTGCGCTTTCATGTCCTGCAGAAGCCATCACGATGGAAGCTGCCGAAAGGAAAAAAGGTGAAGAAGGCATTTACAAAGAAGAAAAATATGCTGCTCGTTATGAGATAAACATGTTGCGTTGCATCTTCTGTGGATTGTGCGAAGAAGCTTGCCCGAAAGAAGCCATTTTTTTGACTAGTGAAGAATTGACTCCTTCTATGACCAATCGTGGCGAGTTGATTTATGGCAAAGACAAATTGGTCGAAAAACAACATCACCCGAATGGCAAGATACGTGGCGGTGGTCCATTAGTGCAAAGACTTTATCATGGCGATGCCACTTATGGTTCTACATTCAAAGGCATATCCAATTCATAATCTGAAATTGTAATTAAAATGGTAGAAAAGGTTTTTTTCTTCTTCAGCTTTTTGGCAGTCCTTTCTGCCCTGATGGTGGTTTTTGCTAAAAACCCAGTACACAGTGTATTGTATTTGATTTTAACATTCTTCGCGATTGCAGGTCATTATGTGTTGTTGAATGCACAGTTCTTGGCTGTTGTACACGTGATAGTTTATGCAGGTGCTATCATGGTTTTGTTCTTGTTTGTGATCATGTTTTTGAATCTGAATGCCGAAACAGAACCACAAAAACCTATTCTTTATAAATTGATTGGTGTGATTTTGAGTGGTGGTTTATTGGTGTTGTTCGTTGGAGCATTCAAACAACTGAATATGCAATATTCTGATATGCCACTTACCGATATTGGACTTATCAAAAATTTAGGAATGGTCTTGTTCAACGATTTTACATTGCCATTCGAAATTATCTCGATTTTGCTTTTGACTGCAATGGTTGGTGCCATTATGTTGGGTAAAAAAGAGACTGCAGTAGATGAATAATATTTCATTAATATTGACCTATTAAAAAGGGAATAACGAGAGCAATCTTTAGTTTATTCCCTTTTTTGTTACGCAGCATTTAATTCAAAGAAACCATTTCAACTACAAACAACCACTTTTGTCTTCATGAAAATTCTACACACAGCCGACTGGCATTTGGGCAAAAAACTGGATCAATTCAGTCGATTAGAAGAACAAAAAGAGGTTTTGGACGAAATATGCCAAATCGCTGAACGTGAATCGGTTGATTTGGTACTGGTTGCTGGCGATTTGTTCGATACCTTTAATCCGTCTACCGAAGCTGTAGAATTGTATTTCAAAACCCTGCATCGACTCTCGGATGGTGGAAACCGCCCAGTGGTGGCCATTGCCGGCAATCACGATTCGGCCGAAAGAATCGAAACGCCTGATCCTTTGGCATTGGCTTGTGGCATTGTTTTGGTAGGTTATCCCGATTCGGTTGTGCGTCCGTTTTGCTTGGAAACA
>JAYVIX010000070.1:0-31336 GCA_043769845.1 Cytophagales bacterium | reverse complement strand
GAAGCATTTTGGTCTTTCACAAGCATTGGTTGCAATGCCACGTCTGCCTGTTTTTCTACCGTGAATTTGATAGCGTCTGCCGCAGCTTTGGTACGCAAGTAGTACATGCCCGTTTTCAAACCTAGTTTCCAAGCATAAAAGTGCATCGAAGTAAGTTTCCCAAAATTGGCATCTTGCATATGAATGTTCAAACTTTGGCTTTGACAGATGTATGCACCTCTATCGGCAGCCATTTCAAGAATATTTTTTTGCTTGATTTCCCAAACCGTTTTGTAAAGGTCTTTTAAGTTCTGAGGGATCTCGGCAATGTTTTGTACCGAACCGTTGTTCTCGATCAACTTATTTTTCATCTTATCGTTCCACAAATTAAGTTCGATAAGGTCTTTCAATAAGTGTTTGTTTACTACAGCAAACTCTCCCGAAAGCACTCTTCTTGAGTAAATGTTCGAAGTGTAAGGCTCGAAACACTCGTTATTTCCAAGAATCTGAGAAGTAGAAGCTGTTGGCATAGGAGCCACTAACAAGGAGTTTCTTACACCGTGTTTTTTTACTTCTTGTTTCAATGTAGTCCAATCCCAACGACCACTTCGAGGTGTTTTACCCCACATGTCGAATTGAAAAATACCTTTTGAAACAGGTGATCCTTTGATGGTAGGATACGCACCTTCTTTTACAGCTAGTTCCATCGAAGATTCCATGGCTGCGAAATAGATGGTTTCGAAAATGTCTTCATTCAACAAACGAGCCTCTTCTGAGTCGAAAGGCATACGAAGCAATATAAAAACATCTGCCAAACCTTGAATACCCAAACCAATCGGGCGGTGACGTTTGTTGCTGTTTTCGGCCTCAGGAACAGGATAATAGTTTACATCAATCACTTTGTTTAAGTTCTTGGTCACTACCTTTGTTACTTCATATAGTTTTTGATGGTCAAATTTGCCATCTGTGATAAACTTAGGCAAAGCCAAAGAAGCCAAGTTACATACAGCCACCTCGTCAGGAGCTGTATACTCCATAATTTCAGTACAAAGGTTAGAAGATTTTATTGTACCTAAGTTCTTCTGATTCGATTTGCGATTTGCGTGGTCTTTGAAGAGCATGTAAGGAACACCTGTTTCTATTTGCGCTTCTAGGATTTCGTACCAAAGATCTTGCGCACGAACTTTTTTACGAGCTCGACCTTCACGTTCGTATTTTTCATACAATTTTTCAAATTCTTCTCCATGGCAATCAGCCATTCCAGGTGCTTCATGCGGACAGAAAAGCGACCATTCTTCATTGGCCTCCACACGTTTCATGAACAAGTCAGGAATCCAAAGAGCCAAAAACAAGTCGCGTGCACGCATTTCTTCTTTGCCGTGGTTTTTCTTTAGTTGAAGAAAATCAAATACATCTGCATGCCAAGGTTCAAGGTAAATGGCAAAAGCTCCTTTGCGTTTCCCTCCACCTTGATCTACATAACGTGCGGTGTCGTTGAACACGCGCAACATCGGGATGATACCGTTAGAGGTGCCGTTTGTGCCTTTGATATATGAGCCAGTTGCACGTACATTGTGTATTGACAAACCAATACCGCCAGCCGATTGTGAAATCTTGGCAGTTTGGCGAAGTGTATCATAAATGCCATCAATACTATCGTCTTTCATCGTCAATAGAAAGCATGACGACATTTGAGGCTTAGGGGTAGCCGCATTAAAAAGAGTTGGAGTAGCGTGAGTGAACCATCTTTCAGACAACAAGTTGTACGTTTCAATGACTGATTCTATATCTCCCATATGAATACCAACCGCGACACGCATCAGCATATGTTGAGGGCGTTCTACGACCTTGCCATCCACCTTTAGCAGGTATGATTTTTCAAGCGTTTTGAAACCAAAATAGTCGTACCCAAAATCGCGATCGTATATAATAGAAGAGTCGAGCAATTCTGCATTTTTGCGTATTACTTCAAAAGCTTCTTTAGAAATAAGGGATGCATTCTCTCCCGTTTTGGCATCTATATAGGTATAGAGCCTTTTCATAGTGTTGTAAAACGACTTGCTGGTGGTTTTGTGTAAGTTCGAAATAGCAACACGCGCAGCCAAAAGGGCGTAATCAGGGTGCTTTGTAGTCATCGAAGCAGCGGTTTCGGCCGCCAGACGATCTAATTCTTCTGTCGTCACACCGTCATAGATTCCGTTAACCACTTTTTTGGCAACATCTATCGGTTGCACAAAGCGAGTATCCAAGCCGTAGCTCAGTTTATCTAATCGTGCTGTGATTTTGTCGAATTTGACAGATTCCCTTCTTCCGTCACGTTTGATTACTATCATTTTTTGTTGATTTTTAAAGAGGTTCTTGAGATTTAGATTCGTTTTGGTTTTTTTAGAAATCTTCTTCTGTTGAGAAAGCGTGCGATTCTTTGTCGCCATTCCCCCCCATCACGCCTGCTTTTTGATATTCTGCGACTCGTTTTTCAAAGAAATTTGTTTTTCCTTGAAGCGAAATCATTTCCATGAAATCAAAAGGATTGGTTGCGTTATAATGTTTTTCGCAACCCAATGAAAGTAAAAGTCTGTCAGCCACAAATTCGATATAATCCGACATCAATTTGGCATTCATTCCGATCAAGGCCACTGGCAAAGCATCGGTCACAAATTCTTTTTCTATTTCAACTGCATTGAGTATTATTTCATATACTCTTTCTTTGGGCAATTGATTCTTTATATAATGGGTATAAAGCAAGCAAGCAAAGTCGCAATGTAAACCTTCATCACGCGAGATAAGTTCGTTTGAAAAACTCAAACCAGGCATCAATCCACGTTTTTTCAACCAAAAAATAGAGCAGAAACTTCCAGAAAAGAAAATACCTTCCACTGCTGCAAACGCAATAAGTCTTTCTGCGAAACTGCCACTTCCTATCCATTTGATCGCCCACTCGCCTTTTTTAGTCACGCAAGGAACAGTGTCTAAGGCGTGTAGCAAACGGTCTTTCTCTACCGCATCCTTTATATAGGTATCTATTAATAAGGAGTAGGTTTCAGAATGGATATTTTCCATCATGATCTGAAAACCATAAAAACATTTGGCTTCTGGGTATTGCACCTCAGAAAGAAAATTAACTGCCAAGTTTTCGTTTACGATTCCATCTGATGCTGCAAAGAAGGCCAGCACATGCGAAATAAAATGACGTTCGCCATCATTTAATTTTTGCCAATCGGCCATATCAGCCGAAAGGTCAATTTCCTCGGCAGTCCAAAAACTAGCTTCGGCTTGCTTGTACATTTTCCAAATATCGTCATGCTCTATTGGGAAGAGTACGAAGCGATTTTTGTTTTCTTCTAAAAGAGGTTCTAATTGAGCCATATACCTAGTGTGATTTTTTTATTAGTAGTGTTTGAAGCTATAAACACCCTAAACGGCCACAGTGTTTCGTATAGAAAATATTAAATTTTAATGAAACACTGGTTACAAATATGTTAAAACAAAGCCTGAAATCAAAGTCGATAGACCTAAAAAACTTTCGAAAATAAAATGCCTTGGATTTGTACAATATCTCGCCTAATAAATTGAAAATAAGGAATTTATGAGATTTTGTTAAAGTAAAAAATCAATCCATTTTCTATCTAAACGAGGTTCTTGTTTTTTTTAGTTTTGTTTTGAAATGCCAGAATATGATTTTTAAAATACTATTGGTATATATAATTAATAGTCTTATCTTTGCACTCCATTTTCAAAAAGACCACAACAGATGTACGCAATTGTTGATATAGCTGGGAAGCAATATAAAGTAGAGAAAGATAAGTATTTGTACACTGACCATCTTCAAGCTGAAGAAGGGGAAACGATCAGTTTCGATAAGGTACTTTTACTAGACATTAACGGTGCAGTAAGTGTAGGACTACCTACAGTTGCAGGTGCTAAAGTTAGTGGCAAAGTGTTAGAGCACGTTCGTGGCGATAAAGTTCTTGTTTTCAAAAAGAAAAGAAGAAAAGGCTACAGAAAGTTGAACGGCCACAGACAAGAATACACGAAAGTATTGATCGAGAACATTTCTAAATAAGTATAAGTCATGGCACATAAGAAAGGCGCTGGAAGTACTAGAAACGGTCGTGAATCGCATAGCAAGCGTTTAGGCGTAAAGCTTTATGGCGGCCAAGTAGCAAGAGCAGGAAATATCATAGTGAGACAACGTGGTACAGTACACAATCCTGGTGAAAACGTAGGGATTGGAAAAGATCACACTTTGTTTGCACTAATTGACGGTACTATTTTGTTCAAAAAAGGAAGAGAAAACAGATCATTCGTTTCGGTACTTCCAATTTTAGCTTAAGTTATTGTTTTGTTTGTTTGCAAGGAAGGCCGCCTTTGGTGGCCTTCCTTATTTTGTTTCCTATTTTTGAAGAATACTTTTATATGTTGATAAGTAATAAATAAGCTAGCAAAACTATTTTGTTAGTAACTTTATGCTATTATTTTGGACTATATGGCCAAAGACTTGGTTCCTGACTTACTTTATCAATCTGTAAAACTTTATAAAAGGAGATTTTATACCAATCTGCTTTTGCGTGGTGCTATTTTGTTTCTAGGAATAGGCTTCGGCTATTTTCTTTTAATAAGTGCTCTTGAATACCTTGGTTGGTTTGGTACTATAGTGCGTGCCGTATTCTTGTTTTCGTTTTTAGGTCTTGTTGTTACGGCTTGTTTCTTTTTGCTAGTTCAGCCTTTGTATAGGTTGTTGAATGCCGAAAAATTTATTTCAGACGAAAAAGCTGCGAGCGAACTGGGCAAAATATTCCCTCAAGTCAAAGATAAACTGTTAAATATTCTTCAACTTTCTTCGGCTTCATCCAACTCATTGGCCACAGCTAGTATCAGGCAGAAGTCGGCCGAACTTGCGGGCGTGCATTTTGAACAGGCAATTGATTTGGGTCAGAATAGAAAATATTTAAAATATGTACTGCCGATTTTCTTTTTGTTTGGTTTAGGTGCGATTTTTTTGCCAGGATTATTGACCGAAAGTCCCAAGCGTATAGCCAATTTTAGCCGTGTGTTTCCGAAACCTGCGCCTTTTTCATTTAAGGTTTTAAACTCCAACTTAAATGCGTTTCGGAACGAAGATTTTGTTCTGCGGTTGGCAATCGAGGGAAATGAGATGCCTGAGTTAGTGCATCTGGTTTATAATGGACAAAATCATTTGCTACAGGCATCTGATAGTGGCACGTATGAATACACGTTTTCCAGAATTCAAACTGGACTTCGTTTTCAGTTTGAAGGTGCTGGATTTTATTCTGATGAACATGAAATTCAGGTGATTAGCAAGCCTTTGATTGGGAATATTCATGCAAAGCTTGTTTTTCCTCGTTATCTCGGTCGGAAGGAAGAATATCAAAAAAATATAGGAAGTCTGAATGTCCCAGAAGGCACAAAAATAGTTTGGGACATTAACTGTCTGTATACTGATAGAATCAAGGTTGATATGGGTTCGCAAGGTTCACCAAGTGTTTTGGAAGCTGGTTTTATGCAAGGTTTCACGTTTTCAACGGTTGTTCATAAAAGTTTCAATTACAAGCTGAAATTGCTGAACGACAAAGCGGAGGCCGATGGCGAATTGGAATATGCGGTGAATGTAGTGGCGGATGCGACTCCGAGAATCAGTGCGATGCCTGTGAAAGACAGCAGTTTGTACAACTATGTATTGCTAGCTGGTTCTATTGAAGATGATTATGGATTTTCAGCATTACGCGTTTTTTATCGAATAACTCGCAAGGGAAAAGAGGCTGGGAATACGTATCGTCATTTTTCGATTCATTATTCTCAAGGAAATACTTTTCAGAATTTTCATTTGAATTGGACAATTGATTCGCTCAGTTTGCAGCCAGGCGACAAGTTGGAATATTTTGTAAAAGTGTGGGACAATGATGGTGTAAATGGCCCGAAACCTGCGTCAACTCAGTTATATACGCTCGAATTGCCTTCTGAAAAAAGTGTAGCGGATGAAATAAAAAACCGTCAGGCCGAGACGGCACAGAGTTTAAGTAGTTCGCACGCACAATCCAAATCAATTAGTAAAGAACTAGATAAACTTCAGAATGCAATCAAAAATAAAAAAGAACTGAACTGGCAAGATCGTAAGAATTTGGATGATCTTTTGCAAAAACAAAACGAGTTGAAACAAAAGCTCGAAGACATGCAAAAGCAAAATGAACAAAATAATACTAAGGAGGAAAAATTCATGCCAAATAATGAAGAATTGGCCAATAAAACCGAACAATTGCAAGAATTGATGAAGGATTTGTTGGACGATGAAACCTTGAAACTGTATGACGAACTTCAGAAATTATTAGAGGAGAAAAATAATAGTCCTGAGATCAAGGATTTACTAGAAAAGATCGAAAACAAACAAGAGCGTTTCGACAAGGAATTGGAGCGAATGCTAGAGATGTTTAAACAATTAAAGTTTGAAAAGGAACTTGACAAAGCCATTCAGCAAGTAGATAAGTTGGCGAAAGAGCAGGAGCAACTTTCGCAGAAAACACCTCAAGAAAATCAGAATTTGGAGAATCAGAAACAAGATCAACAAAAGCTGAACGAGAAATTTGAAGATGTAAAACAAGATTTGAAGCAACTGGACGAGCTGAATAAATCGATGGAACAGCAGAATAAGTTCGATAAAGAAGAGGCAACTCAGAAATCGATCAGCGAAAAGCAACAAAAAAGCATGGAGCAGATGCAGAAAGGCAATAAAAAAGAAGCCCAAAAGCAACAAAAATCGGCTGCTGAACAAATGGAAGACTTGAAAGAGCAATTGCAAGCGGCTCAACAAGAAATGGAAAAAGAAACGGTGGATGAAAACATCGAAGACCTTCGTTCCTTGCTTGAAAATCTGTTGGCCCTTTCGTTTGAACAAGAAACACTAATGAAGGAGTTTAAGAAAATAAACCAGACCGATCCACGTTATATTGGCCTTTTGCAACGCGAAGTAAAATTAAAGGACGATGCGAAAATGGTCGAGGACAGTCTTTTTGCTTTAGGGAAGCGAGTGTTTCAGATCAAAAAATTTGTCACCAAAGAGGTGGGCGACATGAATGATTATATCAACGAAAGTATTACGGCATTGAAACAGCGTAGACCTGATATTTCGGCAGGAAAACAACAGTTTGCCATGACTTCGATGAATAATTTGGCTCTAATGCTTTCGGAAGTGTTGAAACAATTGCAGGATCAAAAACAGAAGATGAAAGGCAAACCTGGTGGTGGACAATGCAAGAAGCCAGGTGGGAAAAGTAAAGGAGGCCAAAGTATGAGTGAACTTCAAAAGGCACTCAATCAGAAAATTGGCGAATTGAAAGGAAGTGGCAAACAAGGCAAGGAACTTTCGCAGGAACTGGCCAAACTGATAGCCGAACAGCAAGGCATCCGAAAAATGGTGAAGGAAATGGAAGGCAAAGGCGGGATGGATCCTAATGGAAAGCAACAATTGAAAGATTTAGCAAAAAAAATGGAGGAAACTGAACGTGACCTTGCATTTAAGCAACTTTCGCAGCAAACCATTATGCGTCAGAACGATATAGTGACAAGACTACTTGATTCGGAGAAAGCGCAAAGAGAACGAGAATTCGAGGAAAATAGAGAGTCAAAGACTGGTAATCAGGAAGTTGATGGGAAATATCCTCCCGCATTGGAAAAGTATCTGAAAGAAAAAGAAAAACAAATTGAGATGCTAAGGTCAACCCCGCCTAGTTTAAATCCGTACTATAAAGAAAAAGTGGGTCAATATTTTCAAAAGATTAGCCAGTAATGTACCTTAGCCGAGTAATGGAAAAAATATCGATACAGATTCCTTCAATGCCCGAGAATATTCGCATCGTTGAAAGTTTCATAGATAACGCAAAAGAGAAATTCAACATCACAGACGACCTGTATGGAAACATCATGGTGGCTGTGACTGAATCGGTCAATAATGCCATCAGACATGGCAATAGTAGCGACAAAAGTAAGATTGTCAACATCTCTCTTTTTATAGAACCTAAGCTTCTGAAGTTTGTGGTAGAAGATCAAGGCCCAGGTTTTGATCCAGATTCATTGCCAGACCCTACTTTGCCAGAGAATATCAGCAAACCAGATGGTCGTGGTATATTTTTGATGCGCAACCTTTGTGACGAACTAGTTTTTTCAGAAGAAGGACGTGTGGTGGAAATGAAGTTCAACATGAACTAAGCATTTTGCCAAAAATATCGTTTCATTCAGAACTTCCTTCGTTCAATTTGAAGGAAAAAATCAAGGTTAGAAAATGGCTTGAATCTGTTGTGTCTTCTCATTCTGGGGAGATTGAGTTCGTGCAGTATGTTTTCTGCGATGATGAATATCTCCTTACGCTCAATCAGGAACATTTGGATCATGATACGCTTACGGATATTATCACGTTCAGATACCAAGAACATCCCAATCCGATCGAAAGCGATATTTACATCAGTGTGGAGCGTGTCAGAGAAAATGCGCTCAATTTTGGCGTAACTTTCGAAAACGAACTACACCGTGTGATGGTACATGGGATTCTGCATCTTTTGGGTTTTAAAGACAAAGGAGAGGAAGCTGAGAAGGAAATGCGTAGCCAAGAAGATCTGGCTTTGAGTATCTTTTAGGCAATTTTAATTATTACCTCCTTCCAACCTCGCTATCTTTTCTTCCAAAAACATGATTTTGTCTTCGTACAATTTTTGCTGCTTTTTGTAGGATTCTAGTAGTTCGTTAGTGAGGTTTTCATTGCACTTATAGATGTTCTGGTTTTGTGCGTGGTTTTCAATTGTATTATTATTGTTATGAACTTCTTGAATATACTGAGCATCAAGTTCCAATAAATCCTCTATTTTGATCGCTAGTTTTTCAGCAAAAGCTTCTATTTTTTCTTGGCTTACATCGTGCAGGTTGCGCTCTATTTTGTTGTAGCCGCTTTGCGAAAGGCCCAACAAATCGGCCATGTTTTCCTGTTTCAGATTGCGTTCCAAACGAATGGTTCTGAGTTTGTTGCCTATTTTCATGTTGTTGTAAAATTTTTCAACCAGAATTCTTAACCGCAAAGTACACAAGGGTTGCGCAAAGAACGCAAAGAAATCATTGCGAACTATCATCACTGCGATGGGTTGCACCCATCGTTACCCACATTTAAGTCCTTCGGACTTTATGCACAAAAGCTTGGCGGTGAAATCAGTTTTCAGAACTCTTAACTAATCACTCTTAATTATTCTATTTATTCCTTAATTCAAATATAATATTCTTTTTCAGAATATAAAACATTGAATTGCTCATTTTAACGCCCAATTCTAAATAAGGTATTCCTAGCATCGCTGGTATGTTTGATGATTATTCAATCTGAATGATTCTCGAACAAGCTGCTGAAAACCAAGTAAAATCTAAAAAGCGTGTGGCCGACCATGGCGAGGTTTTTACCGCCCAGCGCGAGGTGAACGCCATGCTCGATTTGGTGAAACAAGAAACCGAACGTATCGACTCCCGTTTTTTGGAACCAGCTTGTGGCACTGGCAATTTTTTGGTCGAAATATTGCAGCGCAAACTAGCCGTGGTGACCAGCCGATATCGCAGCAGCCAGCTCGAATACGAAAGATATGCCGTGATAGCGGTTTCGAGTATGTATGGAGTCGACATTTTGGAAGACAATGTGCGCGATTGTCGCAAACGATTGTTTGACGTGTTCGACCAACATTATACCCGCCTTTTCAAAACTGCTTGCCAGTTTGAATGTCGCCAAGCAGTACAGTTTATCTTGAACCTGAACATATTGTGGGGCGATGCGCTCACGCTGATAACGGTAGACTCGCCACCAAAACCGATCGTGTTTGCCGAATGGGCAGCCGTGAATGGTAGCTTGATAAAACGGAGAGATTATACGCTTGCCAACTTATTGGCCAGCCAACCGATGGACGGCCTCAATCTATTTTCCGACATGGGCGACAAGGCTTTTATTCCCACCCCGATCAGGGAATTTCAGCTGGTACATTTTTTAAAACTGGGCGAACATGCAGGCCAATAGCTACAACCCCGATGTGCTCACCTGCCTAGCCAACCTGAGCAATGACGAAGTATTCACGCCACCGAGTTTGGCCAACCGCATGTTGGATTTGTTGCCGCCCGAACTATGGAGCAACTCCAAAACCACTTTCCTAGACCCTGTTTCCAAAACGGGCGTTTTTCTGAGAGAAATAGCCAAACGCCTCATGAAAGGGTTGGAAGAGGAACTGCCCGAAACGCAAGCGCGAATAGACCATATTTTCAAAAACCAACTCTTCGGTATCGCCATCACCGAACTCACCTCGCTACTTTCGCGCAGGAGCGTGTATTGTTCCAAACTGGCCAATGGCCGCTATTCGGTATGCGAACTATTTGACAATGAGCAAGGAAACATCAAATACGAACGCATGGCGCACACTTGGCATAACGGCAAATGCCGCTACTGTGGCGCTAGCCAAACCGAGTACGACCGAGACGATGCCCTCGAAAACCACGCCTACCAATTTATACACACCAGCAAACCCGAAGAACTTTTTAACATGAAATTTGACGTAATCGTTGGCAATCCGCCTTATCAATTGAGCGATGGTGGACATGGAACTAGTGCCACGCCCATTTACTACACTTTTGTAGAACAAGCTAAGAAACTCAACCCACGTTTTTTGTCTATGATTATTCCTGCGCGGTGGTTTTCGGGCGGAAAAGGCTTGGACGATTTTAGAGACAGTATGCTAAAAGACAATCGTTTGAGACAAATTCACGATTATCCAGAAGCATCCGATTGTTTTTCTGGTGTTCAAATAAAAGGTGGAGTTTGTTATTTCCTTTGGGAAAGAGATAATGCTGGTTTGTGTAACGTAAGTACTTACAAACAAAATGAAAAAGTTTCTTTAATGACTCGCCCATTGTTGGAAACTAATTGTGACACTTTTATTAGGTATAATGAGGCAATTTCAATTCTGAAAAAGATTCGGATTTTTAATGAGTCTTCAATTAGATCCAAAATAAGTTCTAGAAAGCCATTCGGATTTCCCACCACATACAAAGGCAAACCTAAGCCATTTGAAAATTGCTTGACTATTTACCAAAATGGAGGGATTGGATACATTGAAAGCAGTGAAGTATCGAACAATTCAGAACTTATAAAATTTCATAAAGTTCTGATACCTCCACTTGGTAGTGGAAGTGACACTTTTCCTCATTCTATATTAGGCAAGCCATTTGTAGTTGCTCCTAATTGTGTATGTACTGAGACTTATATAGTTGCAGGAGTATTTAACAATGAGATACAAGCTCAAAATCTAGCCTCGTACTTGGTAACTAAGTTTTTACGTTTCCTTGTTCTTTTAAATAAACCTACCCAACACGCCACATCAAAAGTCTATTCCTTTGTTCCGATCCAGAATTTTGATGAGCCATGGACAGACGAAAAGCTATACAAAAAATATGGCATCAGCGAAGAAGAAATTGCCTTTATAGAATCGATGATACGCCCGATGGAATTGTAAAACCTTGACAACGGTCTTTTTCAGACCTTGTCAATGGTAAAAAATCAAAACAGAAACCGTCAAGGTCTGCGACCGTTGACAAGGTTATCAAAAAATAGGGCATCAGTAAACGGTTAAACATCCCAATGATTTTGTACTTCAAGCCGTTTTATGTTTTTAAAATCGGAGATGTTTCTAGTCACTAGCGTGAGACGATGCACTAGAGCAGTGGCGGCAATAATGGCATCGGGAAGTTTGAAACGGTGTTTTTTTCTTAGTTCGATAGTTTGTCTTACAATCTCTTCATCGAGCCACAAAATATCGGCATTTTCGGTAAACAGTATTATTTGTGATGGAACTTCTGAAAAACCTAATAACTCGATTTTGGTGACAATAGAAATGATAGGTTCGTTGTCGATGAGTGCCGCAACCCATTCGTGGGGTTTGGGAGGAAGCCTATTGACCGAAAAATCAATGATTGTATTAGTGTCTAATAAGTATCTCTTTCCCACTCGTCTCGCATTTTTTTCAGTTCAAGGTGCATCGTGTCGGCCGCTTCGTTGCTTATGCTTCCTGCCATGAGTTCAGATAGCTTCATTTTGGATTTGGGTTTTTCTGTTTCAGACACCAAATCGAGTAGGTCTTTGTGCTTTTGGGTGATTTTTTTCCAATCCTTTATCGGAATCACGACTGCGGTATGCTTTCCGTGTGGGTCTGAGAGGTATTGTAACATGGTAGTTTGTTTTAACCGTTGTACAAATTTAACAAATAACAATTAATAACGAGTATTTAGCCGAAGAGTACATTTTTAACCTAAAACCCATGAACCAATATTTCCCACCACGCCCAGATATTTCGCCCAAAATATACGCTTACCAAGACACCAACCCACAATACAACGGCTTGCTGAAAATAGGCTACACCGCCACCAACGTAGCCAAACGTGTCGGGCAACAATATCCTACTTTACGCCCAGGCGCATTGCCCTATAAAATAGTATTGGAAACATCGGCCATGAAAAACGATGGTGGTGCTTTTATGGATCATGAGGTACATCGGTATTTGCGCAAAAAAGGTTTTTTGAACCCCGAAGGCGAATGGTTCAGATGTGGCGTGCCAGATATTGAAGCGGCCATTTTGGCCATCCAAACAGGTGAACGAAATGAAGACAACCGCACCCAGAATTTCGGCTTGCGCCCCGAACAGCAAGAAGCCATCGACAAGGCGGTAGCCTATTTTGAAAGCTACAAAGCCGAAAATAACCAAACGCCTCATTTTCTTTGGAACGCCAAGATGCGGTTTGGTAAAACATTTAGCACCTACAAGTTGGCGCAAAAAATGGGCTGGACAAAAATCCTGATTCTCACCTTCAAACCAGCTGTACAAAACGCTTGGGAAGAAGATTTGCAAAACCATATCGACTTTAAAGGCTGGCAGTTTGTGGCACGAGATGGCCTGCACTACCAAGAGGCCGACAAGTCCAAACCGATTGTTTGTTTTGCTTCATTTCAAGATTTTCTCGGTCGCAACTCGGCTGGCGGTATCAAAGTACAAAACGAATGGGCGCACACGATCAATTGGGACTGTATCGCACTGGACGAATACCATTATGGTGCTTGGCGCGAAAATGCCAAAGAACTGATGAATGCCGAAGAAGGCAAAGAGCAAAAATATGCTGAAGGCGAAGGCATTGAGTATTTTGACGAAAGCATTATGCCGCTTACCACCAATGCGTATTTGTATCTTTCGGGTACTCCGTTTCGGGCTATTTCATCGGGCGAGTTTATCGAAGAACAGATTTACAACTGGACGTATTTGGACGAACAAAAAGCCAAGCTAGAATGGTAAGGCGAACACAATCCCTATTTGTCTTTGCCCAGAATGGTGCTTTTGACCTATTAATTGCCCGATTCGATACGCGATATTGCGAAGAAAGGCGAGTTTGACGAATTTGATTTAAACCAATTTTTTGCAGCAAAAGGCGAAGGTGCAAAAGCCACATTTGCCTACGAAAACGAAGTACAAAAATGGTTGGATCTGATCCGTGGCAGTTTCCTAGAAACCACGGTCGACAATCTGAAACTAGGCGCATAAAAGCCACCCATGCCATTTTCGGATGCTCGGTTGCTGCATTTGCTCTCGCACACGTTTTGGTTTTTGCCCACTGTGGCTTCTTGTTTTGCAATGAAAAATTTGATGATACAACGTCAAAATGTGTTTTATCACGATTATACTGTTATCGTGTGTGCTGGCATTGGGGCTGGAATAGGCGTAGAAGCTTTGCCGCCCGTGCTGAATGCGATGGATAATCCTTTGGCCTCAAAAACGATTACGCTTTCGTGTGGCAAACTGACTACTGGCGTTTCGGTAAAACCTTGGACGGGCATGTTTATGTTGCGCAACACCACCAGCCCCGAAACTTATTTTCAGGCTGCGTTTCGGGTACAAACTCCTTGGACGATCCGTAACCCCGACAGTATTTCGCCCAATAAAGAAGAAGTGGTAAAGCAAGAATGTTATGTGTTTGACTTTGCACCCGATAGGGCTTTGCGCCAAATAGCCGACTACAGTTGTCGATTGGACATAAACGAAAGCAATCCTGAGAAAAAGGTAGCCGAGTTTATCAAGTTCTTGCCCGTGCTGTGTTACGATGGCAGTTCGATGAAAGAAGTAGATGCGGCTGGCGTGTTGGATATGGCCATGAGCGGCACCACGGCTACACTTTTGGCGAGGCGTTGGGAAAGTGCATTGCTCGTAAATGTGGACAATAACACGCTGCAACGCCTCATGCACAACAAAGAGGCGATGGAAGCAATCATGAAAATTGAAGGATTCAGAAATCTGAACCAAGAAATAGAAACGATCATCAACAAATCGGAATCGGTCAAGAAAGCCAAACAGGAAGCCAACGAAAGAGAACTTTCTGCCAAGGAGAAAAAGGAGCTTTCGGACGAAGAGAAAGAGCAAAAAGGAATTCGCAAGCAAATACAGGAAAAGCTGATAAAATTTGCCTCCCGAATTCCCGTTTTCATGTACCTGACCGACTACCGCGAACGCAGTCTGAAAGAAGTAATCACCCAACTAGAACCCGAATTGTTCCGAAAAGTAACAGGACTTTCCGTACCCGATTTCGAGATTTTGGTAAGCGTAGGCGTTTTCAACAGTTCGCTGATGAACGATGCGATCTACAAATTCAAACGCTACGAAGATTCCAGTTTGGCTTACGTGGGTGTGTACAAACACGAAGGAGAAAACATTGGCTTGTACGATACGGAGATAGGAGCGGAGGAAATGGGGATTTAGCCTATCTTATCACCGTTATCACTTTCGCTTGTTCTTCGTTGATGAACAAGTAATAATCGCCCATTGGAACGTTGCTTCCTTTTGAATCCTTACCGTCCCATTCGGCAGGAATACTCAACTGTTTGATAATAGCACCATCACGATCTAAGATTTTGGCATTTCCTACTTCAGGAATAAAAATAGCTTGCAATCCGTCTTTTGCATTTGGGGCAAGAATCGCGCTAGTACATTCCTCTGTTTTTAAGAGTGCAATATTTTTGCCGAAAACACTTTCTACGCCAGCAGAATCAATCACCCTAAGCTGATATACACCTTCGCGTAAGTCATCAAATTGAACCGTTTTGTTCTGAATATGTTCGCCTGTATACGTATTGGTGAGCAAGAAATCAAAGGGGCGACTTCCTATTATCGTACTTTCTTTGAAATAAATACTTCCCAGTGTTTTGCAACCTGGCGAAAGTGTTGAATAGGTTAATTTACTAAGATCAGGAGCAGTTGTAACTGGAATAATAATTGAATCTTTTATAGTTATAGCTATACTGTTTGATCTTAAACATGTATTGCTTTTCAAGTTTATTGTGTAAGTATTTGCTTTAGTGTTTTGAATGTAAATCGTTCCTTTTGTTGAATCGATAGAAAGACCATTTGAACTATAAATTATAGTGTTTGAAATTGAATCAGAAATAGTTGGACTAGGGTCCTTATCAAATTTTGTAAATGTTGATTTAGAATAATTTACAAAAGGCAAACTTGCAGTAGCTTGGGAAATGTTGATTTGATTGGTGTCTAATTTGGTTAAAGTATCAGTTGATTGTAATACTGTTTCACAATTTTGGGAGCTTTTCCACCATCTGATTCTGAAGCTAGATTTTGGCGAATAGCCTATGGAATCGAATGATGTTTTTTTGTAAATAGTTATTTTTATTGGCAAAGTGTCTTTGATGATTTTATAACCAACGCATGTTTCCACCTTGTTAACAAGCGTAAAGATTCCAATTGCATCTTGTAGTTGTGGAGGAGTGTTTACTTCATCGATAATCATGAAATTTTTTGCTTTGAAATTGACAGAGTTAGTATCGATCGTATTATGGACTTTCCAGCTTGCTGGCTGAGCCATCACGAGAGAGCATGCAATTAAGAATAAACAATATGTAACTAGCCTTTTCATAAAAGTAGTCCCGAGACAAACTCGGGACTAAAATTGTTTTTTAGCGGACTACTAATCTTCTAACTGTTTGCTTTTCATTCGATTTAATGCGAACGAAATAGATTCCTGCATTCATGCCACGCAAATCTAATCGAACTAGCTCATTTCCAGTGCCTGAACTTATCAATTCAGTATTAGCTGTTTCGATACTATATTCAAAAGTTCCTTTTGCATTAATAAATGCTACTTCACTAGCTGGGTTTGGATAAACTGAATTGATTTCGTTTAAGATATTTGAATTTTCAAATCCTAATGGAACAGGCAATTGAGTTACTTCAAATTCATAAGTAACAGATGAAATTTCTGCTGTTCTCATATTTGCAGTAGCATTATCCCAAGTTACCACTACTTTGTATTTTCCTTTTTTCTTCGGACGAAATGTGTGGTTTGTGCTATCGGAAATAAGTGTGTCCTTATAGTACCATGCGTAATTTCCGTATTTTATTATTGGTGCTATTAAATTACCAGAACCTACCAAATCATATCTGATTCCTTTTGAAATAATTGTATCTGTTGGATTACCATTATTTCCGTCAGTTACTAAAGTGTCAGTTGGCAAGTCATTGTTTCCGCCTGTTACAGCTGTATCCTTAGGATAAGTGATTAAAGTATCCTTCGGTTCATCGTTGTTTCCGTCAGTCACCAAAGTGTCTTTTGGAAAGTCATTGTTTCCGCCTGTTACAGCTGTATCCTTAGGATAAGTGATTAAAGTATCCTTCGTAACACCATTGTTTTCGCTAATCACCAAAGTGTCTTTTGGAAAGTAGTTCTTTCCGCCTGTCACAATTGTATCTTTA
Source organism: Cytophagales bacterium (assembly GCA_043769845.1). Taxonomy (GTDB): domain Bacteria; phylum Bacteroidota; class Bacteroidia; order Cytophagales; family UBA9547; genus UBA9547. The sequence goes on along the minus strand of JAYVIX010000070.1, from coordinate 14,534 downwards.
GGATAGGAGATTAAGGTATCCTTCGGCCAAACATTGTTTTCTCCAGAAGCCAAAGTGTCTTTTTGTGCCGATGCTTGAATCCAAGTACCTGTCACAACTGCAAGAATTAATCCTGCTTTTTTGTAAAAATTGTTCTTTTTCATTGTTTTTATAAGTTTTAATTAAACGTTATAATTGCTACAATCTGTACTATTATAAAGTAACCAAATCATTTCTTTTTTTTCGTTTTACTTTTCGTTTTTACTTTTTCGGGCATTAAATATTGTAAAGTAAGTTCAAATGCTCGGTAGCGCGAATCGCCATTAGTAGCTATGTCATAAGAGAAATAGGTTCTGAATTGCATTCCGTCAATTTCTAATTTTTCTATTCCTAACATGCACGAAACTTGTTTGTTCCATCTGTAAATTCCATAAAGTCCTATAGTTTTGTTCCAAATGATTCCTGTTTTGGCAAAAATGTCCAATTTGCTAGGATTGCCAAATACGCGAGCATTCATTCCTGATTTGACCGAATACATTTCTCCTAGCTCAAATTCCTTGCCAAAAGTAAATTGCGCATAGCGGGAAAGAATGGTGTTTTCTTCAATTGGTTGTACCTTGTTTTCAGGCAATTGGCTGATCGAAAATCCTCCATAAAAGGTTTTGTTGTAGAGCATGATGCCTAATGAACCATCCCACGTATTGTCTGTACCGCCTTCATAGTCATTGTTTCCAACTTGGTAAGTCATCATTCCAAGAGACAATCCTGAAGATAATGTCCAATGATTGTTTAAAGCGACATGGTAAGCATACAATAAATAAGCCCGATATCGATGTAAATAAATTCCTTCTTTGTCGGAATAAAATTGTGCTCCAAGACTTTGAAAGCTACTCGATTTTTTAGGATTAATTCTAAAACCTCCATATGCCCAATAAGATTGATTATTTCGCCAAAAACCAGTATTTCTTCTTGTGGTGAGAGCCGTTTCCCATTTGCAACGCATGGCAATTGCTGCCGGATTTTGAAAAGTAATTTGTTGATCGTATTGTGTATTGCCTATTGGGTAGCCAGATATAGATTGTTGAGCAAATAGTTCAGGAACAATTGCTAACAGAAAAAATAGGATATGTAAAAGTGTTTTAAAAATACCTAAAGTTAATTAATCTCAACACTCAATAAAGATATGTTTACAAATGTAAGCGAACTATCGTAAAAAATATGGTTACTTTTCTGTTTCTGAATTTGTAGTACTTATGATGAGCCCAAAAGACCATACAATTCTTGAAGCAATTCGTCTTGGAAAAGATGAAAAAGCCATAGGATTGTTATATGACGAAAGCTTTCGAAAGATTAAAGATTTTGTGCGCAAAAATTCGGGCAATATCGAAGATGCTGAAGATCTGTTTCAAGATGCGATTTTGGTTTTGTTCAAACACGTGCAAACTGGGAAATACGATGACAAACACGATCTGGATGGTTTTTTGTACACGGTCGCTCGCAATCTTTGGATCAATAAAATAAAGCGAGAGGCTAAAAAATCGGTTCTGAAAAACGATTATGACGTTCCATCTGGCGAACATTTTTACACACAAGTACTTGATAATGAACGCTCAAATCAAATAATGAATACTTTTGCTCAGATTGGCGAAAAGTGCAAAGACATCCTGACAATGGTGGTCTATTTTGATTTTAGCATGAAAGAAGTCTGTGAAAAATTGGGTTATCCAAACGAAAATGCTGCCAAAACGCAACATTATAAATGCAAACAGAAGTTGATCGAATTGGTCGGTCAAAACGTAGCGTTTAAACAATTATTGAAAGATGCAAACTGAAATCGAAAAATACGACCAAATCAATCAGTTTCTGAAAGGTCAATTAACTGATAATGAACTTGATGCTTTTGAAATTTCCCTAAAAAACGATCCTGATTTAGCTTCCGAAGTTGCGATGCATCAGCTCGTAAACGAGGCAATTGTGGATCATTATTTGATAGATGTCAAAGCAAATACCCAAAAAGTATTAGCACAAAAAGCTTTTCAATCAAATATTCGCAATTGGGGTTTTGGACTTGGTGCTACGCTTTTAGTTGGCACTATTTATATGCTTTGTGTGTCTGAAAATTCAAAATCAACCATAAAAATAAATGAAATTTTATTAATTAATAAAATTAAGACTGAACCAAACGACACGCAACTAAACCTAACTACTTTTAAAATCGCCAAACCATCAAAAAGAAATTCAAAATTTGTAGAAGAACCAACTAAACCAAATTTTACAAACGAAGTACAAGCGACTGATATAAAACCGATATCCGAAAACAACAGATTAGAAGAAAAAAAACACGTGGAAAGTGTCAAAAAAGAAGACGTTATAGAAAACATCGAAGAACAAATTACCCAAAACGTTCCTATTCAGAATCCTGTCGAAGAAAAAAAACAAGAATCGCACGCCCCGAAAGACATTCAATTGATTCTGAACTTGTCCCGCAACGAACCAGTTTTACTTCCGATTGAAAGTGATTTTAATGGTGAGTTTTCTGTTTTTGGCTCCGATGGAAATGTTGCATTTCAAAATACCATCAGAAATGGTTTTCCAAATACATGGGATGGATTAGGCATTTCGGGACAAGTGGCCACTGGACAATATGGTTTTGTGCTAAAATCGGAAAATGGTCAAGTGATCAATGCGGGTTTTATAACGGTGGTTAGATAAGATTTCCCAAAATTGGAATTTATCGGATCGAAATAGCGTTCAGAAATTAATCTTAACTATTTTCGAACGATAATTCTAACTCTCATGCGCACGTTTCTATTCTTAATTTTTCCTTTTATTTTGTTATCATGCAGCAGTGGTGGAAGTCAGACATTGCTTTCTCCAAGTGATTTTGAAACTAAACTACAATCTACTTCAGGCAAGCTGCTGGACGTGCGCACGCCAGACGAATTTGCACTTGATCACCTTGCCAATGCTCAAAATCTCGATTTTTATTCCCCAAATTTCGATCAAGAAATAAATAAGTTAGACAAATCTGGCACCTATTTTGTGTATTGTCAACGTGGCGGACGTAGTGCTGAAGCTTTCGCAAAACTCAAAAAAGCGGGGTTTACAAATGTCTACGAACTGGAAGGTGGCGTGACGAATTGGGAAAAAGCAGGCAAGCCATTAGAAAAAGCGGAGGCAAAAGTTGCTACATCAGGCATGACAGTAGAGCAATACAATGAAATGGTCAAATCTCAGAAAATAGTATTGGTCGATTTTTCGGCCAAATGGTGTGGTCCATGTCGCAAACTCTCACCAATGGTCGACAAAATGGGACAAACCAGATCGAAAGACATGAAAGTAGTAATGATTGATGTAGATGATAATCAACAGATTGCATCAGTAAATAGCATCGAAGAACTGCCTACCTTGGCTTGGTACAAAAATGGCAAATTGGTTCTGCGAATGATTGGTTTACGTACCGAAAAAGACCTGAACGAGACTTTAGATTCTTTGCTTAAAGACTAGTTTGCACAGACGACACAGATAACAAGATTTTTACAGAAGATCTTTTTGAAATCATTCTAATCAGTCATCTGCGTTCCAAGTCTCAAGAATTTTCTCCAATTTATTTACTTCAACCTTCAGATTGGCCGTATGAAATCTTTCATTTGGATTTACTGGCTCGCAACCTAAGAAATAGTAATTCAAATCAAAGTATTGGGAAACATTCCAATAACTTTCATGAAATATTTTTTCTTTGTTTTCAATAGCGGGATGAAGTTCTAAAACCGATGTCCCAGCTTGCATAAATATACAATTGGTAAGAGCGGCACCGTGCACGGCTACTACAAATTGTGTTTCCGAGAAAAGTTGTACTTGTTCTGAAAACGAGAGTGTATCAGCTTCAAGAATTTCAAAACCATGCTTTTCTAACAAAAGCGAAACCTCGTGTTCGTTTTCAAGTGTGCGATATCTTACATTTCTTCGAGTGAGGAATATCCGTCTAAATGGTGTGACAGAACTTATCCCGAGTTTTTCTTTGATTAGTTGAATCATTGGTTTCAAGTCGCTACTCAACCGATAATTGCCTGGCGTGATTTCTACCAATATCAGCTTCTCAACTTTATTAACCTCCTTTTCGTTGATATACACGATTTTTTGAATACCAAAAACCTTCAATGAATCTTGTATGAAGTGTACATTTCTGACCTTTTCGGGCAATAAAAGAACAAGATTTTCAGCCGAAGATGCGAGCGGATAAAGTCTTGGCAAACTATCGGCAATCCAATGATAGTAATTTACTACTGACCAAGGCGTGTGCATATATACGTACACGCCTGCATAAAATCGCGGGTTTTTTCGGAGCAGATTATAAATCGCTTGCAAATAAAACTTAACAGCAGGATAGGCCATCCAATAAACCGATTCTTTAAAAAGCCGAGACGGTTTAAAACAAATCCCAGAATGCGTAAGCCAAGCATTGTTGACTATTTGCATACTGGGATGGATGAAATGAATTTCGGGAGAAGCTTCAAAACGAACCTTTTCTTTTTCTGAAAGAAAAAGTGGCAGTTGTTTCTTGACCGAAAAAGTCTTCAATAACTCTAATTATAGCAAATTCTGAATAATACTATCTTCGGTGATTCCATCTGCTTCGGCACGAAAATTTCGTACGATACGATGGCGCAAAATAGGTTTTGCTATCGCTTGCACATCTTCTATGTCGGGCGAATATTTGTTTTGAAGCAGTGCATGACACTTTGCTCCCAAAACCAAATACTGAGCGGCACGAGGGCCTGCACCCCATTCCAAAAATTCGTTTGTTTGTTTTGTAGCAAATTCTGAATTAGGGCGTGTTTTATGAACTAATTTTACGGCATATTCGACCACATTGTCCGCAATTGGCACTTTTCTTACAATATCTTGAAATTGTTGAATTTGTGCCGCATTCAGAATGCTAGAAACCTCCGTTTTGATTCCTGACGTGGTGTTTTTTACAATATTGACTTCTTCTGCAAAACTAGGATAGTCCAATTTGATATTGAACATAAACCGGTCTAGCTGTGCTTCTGGCAAAGGATATGTTCCTTCTTGTTCGATCGGATTTTGAGTAGCCAACACAAAAAACGGCTGCGGAAGTTTGTAATTTTTGCCACCTACAGTAACTGAATGTTCTTGCATCGCCTCCAAAAGAGCCGATTGTGTTTTGGGTGGAGTACGGTTGATCTCATCCGCCAACACTATATTGGCAAATATAGGACCATGAATAAATTTAAAATCGCGGTTTCCGTCCAATGTTTCGGATCCTGTAATATCCGATGGCATCAAATCGGGCGTAAACTGGATGCGTTTAAAATCGAGGTGTAAAGCTTGGGCTACCGTGTTGATTAACAATGTTTTAGCCAATCCTGGCACGCCTACCAACAGAGAATGCCCTTTGCAGAAAATAGACATCAGTACTAGGTCTACCACTTCGTCTTGACCTACAATTACTTTATGGATTTCTTTTTTAAGTTGCTTGAACGATACATGCAATGCATCTGCAATTTCTACCTCGTTGTTCATCTTTTGGGTTTAATCTTGTTCCAATACTTTGCAAGTGGCATAATCAGGCTTAATTTCGATGAAAACATCGTTTTTTGCCTTTGCAAACCAATCGTTTACCGCTTTTGTTTTCTTTTCTTCTTGCGTGGCTGTATATATCTTTTGGTAATCTTGTTCCAGATTTGCTCTATGTGCATCTACCTTTGATTTGAACCAAATGATTCTTGCGGCATCTTTTCCATCAGCAGTTCTAAACGGGATCGGAGCCGATATTTGCCCTACTTTCATGGTGTCAATGATAAAAAACACGACAGGATCCAAGTTTTCGACTGCGATACGAGCACTGTTGTCTTCCTGATTAGTAAACATTCCGCCTGACGAAGAAGTAAACTTATCGTCTGACATTTTTTTAGAGGCCATTTCAAACGAAATACTATCAATCATGATACGCGTACGCATGCTGTCCAAGAACTTCACCGCATCATTCAGGTCGCCTTTGGTCGAAGCGGGTTTTACAAGAATGTGTTTGGAATTGAATTCATTTCCTCTGCGTTCGATCATTTGGATAATATGCATTCCAAATTGAGATTCGACCACTCCCGAAATTTCGCCAGGTTTTAGTCTCAAAGCCGCTCCTACAAATGTCTGATCAAGGTCTTCGCTTTTCTGAAATCCTAAATTTCCGCCTGTGCTTTTTGCGGCAGGTTCTTCTGAATATTCCTTGGCTAATGTTTCGAAACTTTCACCTTTTGTGATTCGGTCGCGCAAGCCCAATAATTTCGATCTCGCTTCTAGCGATTGTTTGCGTGATACCGTTGGGATTTTTACAATCTGACCCACTTCTACTTCTTTCGAATAAAAAGGCAAACTATCTGTTGGGATTTTGTTGAAGAAGCGTTTTACTTCGCCAGGAGTCACCTTTAGTTTTTTAGTGATATTTTCCTGCATTTTCTGCACAATCATTTGTTCTTTCACCTGCCTACGCAAATCCGATTTCAAATCGGTGATTGATTTATTGTAATATGCCTCCAGCTTTGCTTCAGAACCGATCGAAGAAATAAAATACTGCATTCTGCGATCTAATTGCTCTTCTACTTGCCTGTCTTCTACCGTCACCGAGTCTATATCAGCCTTGGCTAACAATAGTTTATTGATGATTAATGTTTCAAGTACATTGCATTTCACATCGGTGCCTGTGTAGCGAGTTTCGGCCAAAAACTGTTTTATGGCCAATTCCAGTTCCGATTGAAGTACGATTTGGTTGTCTACTTTGGCTATAATTTTGTCGATGAGAACCGATTGTGATCGAGCCACTAATTGACAGAAAAGAAGTAGGCAAGCTAATTGGATTTTTAGGGGCATGATGGACTAGTAAATCTCTATGTATTTGTTTGACTTGGCTTCATTGAGCAATTGCTCTCTGTTTTGGCTAAGTAATTGCATCTTTTTCTTATTGAGCAAGATGTGTCTTATTTTCTCTCTCGAAAACGAAAGCGGACTAGGTTGTTTGGCAAATTTAAAGTCAAAAAGTCGAACCAGATACACATTCTCTTCTTTTTCAACCGAAAGTACTTCTTTGTTTTGAATACTTTGCCTAGCCGAATGCTGACTGATGTTGAACTGCTTTGGAATTAGATTCCATTGAATGTGATCTATCGAAAACAAACTGGCATATCGCAAGCAATAACTTCTCATTTCTTGCCAATCTTGAGGTTTGTTCGACCTCATTAATTCTTTCAAATGGCCTATTTTAGGCGTATTTGTATGTATTTTGATAAAATAACCAGAAAAAATATCGTTATCCAAAAGCAAGGAATGCACGTTTTGGTCATAGTAGTGTTTAATGTCCTCTTCGCTAATGTTAGTGTCTAGTTTTTGTTTTATTAATTCTTTTTCATATCTTATTGAAATCAAAGTATTTCTAAAACGGTTAGTTTTTTCTTCTACTTCGTCCATATCGACTAGTCCACTTTCAGTTGCTTTTTTTAATAAAGCTTCTTCTTGACCAATTTTGCTGATGTACATTTCGGTCAGTTGTGCACTGTCTTTTTTAGAAAACTGGCCTATTTCAGAACTATAAATGTCACGATCAAACGCTTTTGCAATCTTTATTCCCTGTTGGCGTTCCGCCTTTTGATCTTTCTCTTTTTTGGAACAAGAAAAAAGGAACACAAAAGACATAAAAAATAAGACAAGCCTTGTACGGTCAGTACAAGGCTTGTCCTTTAAATGAATCATTCTATGTTGGGAATTATTTGACAAGTTTCTTGAATTCTTCTTCCTTCAACGATACTGGATATTTAGCTCTTAGTGCTTTGATCCATTCTTTTTCTAGATAGTTTTGATAATCAGAAATCACTTGTCCACGACCTTCATCCAATGTTTTGGTAGTTGGTTCCAAGATTGCTTTTGAAAGAATGTACACAAAACGACTTCCTTTTTTGTAAGTGAATTCGCCCGTTTTCCATTCAAGGGAGTCAAGAAGTGCGTTTTCGCTCGCTTGGAATTTGCCAGTAGCCACTTCTAGCGTCAATGGCTTTTCGTTGAACGATTTTTCAAGTGCTTTTGCTGAAGTACTATATACTTGAAATGTTACCTTTCCTGCTAAAAGATTGGCTTTTTTCTCGGTCTTCGCTTTTTTTCCTTTCCCTACTTTTACTGTAATGTCTTCTACTAATTTAACGTCTTTCTGAATTTGTTCAAAATGAACGTTTTTAACCTTCAAATAGGCCAAAATACTATCAAGTCTTTGTTTGCCCAGTTGGTCTTTCGGAGCTTCAAAAGCGTTTATTTTCACAATCAGATGCTTATCGCGTTTTAATGCATTTGCTACTCTGTTCAAATTATTGTACATCTCTTTCACAACACCCGATTTGTTTGTTTCGAATTTCAAGGTATCAAAACTTGGGTCATTTACAAGGTACACATTTGAGCTCTTAAGCGTAGTGACCGCTTTTTTCAAGGTGATTTCGTCTGCAGCATTTAAGACTACAGCGTCATTTCTTTTCTTCCACTGATAGTTTGCCTTGTTTTGCTCGTAAAAGGTTTTCAGACCAGCAGTATCGTTCACAGCTTTAGTCCATACTTTTTCGTCCATCAAAGAGAATAACAGAATTCCATCACGGTATTCTTTGTACAACATTTTATAGTCTTCGTATTTGTCGCCCAGTTTCGATTCTTCATAATCCATAATCGATTTTTCAGCATAAGCCTTAAAATTGTTTCTTTGGATAGCCGAAGGCGACATGCCCGTTTTTGGTTTCTGATTTGTTTTTACGTAGTCAAAGAAGTCTTTCACTGTAAAAGCTTTATTTTCTAACGTAAAAACGGTCGCTTTTAATGTGGCATTGTCCGTTTTGTAATCAAACTTGCCAGTCACCAAACTACTATCAGCTGTTGTATACACGCCATTTAACACCACAGCGTTTTCGGTGTATTTGTATTCTGCTTTTCTTTTTTGAATGAAAATTGTTTTATTCAAATCTGAACGAGAATCTTTTTGAACTTTCGTTTTCAAATTAGGTTCCAATTCGCTGAAAGGCTTCAACGGTTGTTTTTCGATTAGTTTGATGATGTGCCAACCGTAAGCCGTTTTGATTGGCTGAGTGAAATCATTCGGATTTTGCAAACCAAATGCGGCATCTTCAAAAGCAGGCACCCCTAATTGATTGGATGCAAAAGCTTGCAATTCCCCACCAGTATTTTTAGAATTATAATCGTCAGAAAATTGGGTACACAGTTCGTTCCATTTTTCGCCAGCTTTTAGTTTCGTGTAGATTTCGTCCACTTTTAGTTTGGCAGCCAAAGAATCTTCTTTTGAAATGCCTTCGCCCGAACGGATCATAATATGAGCCACTTTTACTTCGCCTCGAGAAGATCTGCGACCCGTTACTTTTAGAATATGGTATCCGAAACGTGTACGTACAGGTTGTGTAATATTGCCAACGGGTGTTTTGTAAGCAGCATCTTCAAATGGATACACCATTTGCATTGAGGTAAAATAGCCTAATTTGCCAAAATTTTGTTTGGCCGAAGGATCTTGTGAATATTTGCTTGCAAGACTATCGAAAATTTCGCCAGCAATCACTCGTTTGCGGTATTCAATCAGTTTGGTGTAGGCTTCCAAGGTGTCCTTAGGCTCAGCATCCGGATTTACCATCAATAAAATGTGCGAAGCGCTTACTTCTTCCTTCATTCTTTCATACGCTTCCTTCACTAATTGTTCGGTAACCCCTTTTTCTGTCAAATAAGGTTGTGCCAATTGTTTGCGATAGCCTTCTAGTTCCGATTTGAACTCCTTTAATGTATCGCGCCCTTCGGCCTCAGCTTCCAATATTTTTAGGCGAAAATTGGTGTACAATTCCAAATAATCACGCAAGCTCTTTTCCGAATAAGCATCAGAAGAAGAGGCGTTGTTTTTGTTGTACACATATTTAAACTCATTTGTTTTGACTTGGCTAGTCCCTAGCGTCATCATTGTTGCACTTGGAACTGGTTGTGCCACATTGTTTGTCTGGGGTTGCTTTGTTGTTTTGCAACTTTGGATAGCGAGTAAAGAAATACAAGCGATTAGCGTCTTTTTCATTATTTTCAATGGTTCCTTAAAAATAGGTTGCAATTTTAACGAAATAAACGGAATAAAAATTGTCTATCGACTGAGGAATAGAATTGATTGACGCTCTAAATCTATTTTTTTGATAAAAAAGAGCGCATTGATGTAATAAAATGCGCATTTTTGTACAAAAAAAAATTATAATATACTGATTATCAAAGGACGTAATTGAAATAGTTATATTTAATATCTGTAATTTAAAACTGATATTAATTGGGAACATTTTAGTCTTTGCCGTACATTAGCCTTGTGAAAACAACCAAGCCATGATTTCTAAAACATACACGTATACGTCTGAGAGTGAATACGATGAACGACTTTTCGTATTATCTTTGAAAGACGAATATGTAAATAAAGTGACTTCTTCTAAAAGACCAAGCAATGAGCTTCCTGACGTAGTAAAGCTTGATTTTGAGCGTCTAGCAGATTATATCCGCTTCGAAGCATTGAAAAGACACAAGTTTTTGACGATAGATCGTATCAGAGAAATACTATTCTAATTCTACTTTTTATTGTTCGAGTCTGCGGGTTAAAAGTACCCGAACATTGGTCATGATTTTTTCAGTAACCCCTTTTTTGCTCTCCATATAGGCTTTGTTGGCGTTTCCTATACTTATTCGGTAGTTTTTGTCTTCGAAAAAATCAAATAGGATTTTTTGAAGTTCATCATGAGTTGCAATAGAAAATGCACCTCCCGATTTTATCATTTCAACGGCTTCTGGAAAACCAATTGTTTGGGGGCCAAAGAGGACAGGAATATTATAAATAGCGGGTTCTAAGATATTGTGTAAACCCTGCTTGAATGCACCACCCACGTAGGCTACTGTTGCGTATCGGTATAAATTGGCCAATATTCCAATATTGTCAATCAAAAGCACTTTTATATTCGTCCAATTGGTTGAGATATTGGCTTGTGAATACCTTTCAAAGGGTACTTTTAATTTCTTTTCGATTTCCTTGATCATTTTCTCGCTCACATCATGCGGAGCCAAAATGATTTTGGTAGTGTTTGAAATGTCGTTGATAAAAGGCAATAATACTTCAATGTCTTCATGCCAACAACTACCTACTACTAATGTGTTCTGTTTTTGAATAAATGCTTCTACCGTAGGGTATGCAACTTTGTTTTGAAGCAATTGCGGGACTTGGTCAAACCTAGTATCGCCAGCCAAAACACTTTCAATATTATGTTTTTTTAGAATTTTCTGTGAAGCTTTGTCCTGCACGAATATAAAGTCAAACTTCTTTAGTTGTCTGCGGAAGAACTTTCTGTTTTTTTTGAAAATACTTTGTCCTTCGTAAAACCGTGCAGAAATCAGAAAACTTGGGACTTTGTGTGTTTTTAGAGCTGAAATAAAATTGGGCCAAATCTCAGATTTTACAAAAATGGCCAGTTTGGGCTTTGTAGTCTCAAGAAACGCGCTTGCATTTGCTTCTGTATCCGCAGGAAGGTAGCCTACATAATCGGCTATATTAGAATTTTTACGCGCTTCGTAGCCTGATGGCGAAAAAAAAGTAACCAAAATATGGACTTGAGGGAAAGCCTGCTTCATGGCTTGCATCACAGGTTTTCCTTGTTCGTATTCTCCTAATGATGCACAATGAAACCATATGTTGCATCTTTCCTCTTTGTTTTGATACGTTTCGAGTTTTTCAAGCCAATTTTCTCGACCTTTCAACCACACATTTATCTTCTTACTAAATGGAGAAATAGCCTTTAGACCGAATAAAGTGGCAGAAATAGATAGATTGTAAAAAATGGACAAAGTGCGTATTTTTTAGTACATTAAACAACTTAGATAATGACTTATCGTAAGAGTCGTTTAGATTTTCGTTTTAAAATTAGAATTTTTTTTCTTTTTCACCTAACACTGAACACGTGCTAAATGCTATGATAGAAGACATTGAGATTAATGATGTCAGGTCGCTCACTCAGCTTGTAAAGGAAAAGTACGACTATGATTTCTCTAACTACGCCATATCATCTTTTAAAAGAAGGTTAATACGAATTTTGGAGTTATATAAGTTTGACACATTTGATAAGCTACTTGTAAGAATCAAAAACGAACCCATTTTTTTTCGTGAATTTCTTTCTGAAGTCACTGTGAATGTGACCGAGATGTTTCGTGACCCGTCTTTATGGAGAGAATTGCGAGACAAGGTTTTGCCAAGTCTATACGAATCACATGAAACAGTCAAAATATGGCATGCGGGCTGCTCGTCTGGCGAAGAAGTATATTCAATGGCTATTATGTTGAAAGAAAATGGCTGGCTCGATCGCACGAAACTTTTTGCATCTGATATTGATCACTCTATTTTAGCGAAAGCCAAAGAAGGCAAGTTCAGCGTGAAAAATATGCAAGAGCTAAATGATAAGAACTATTTTCGATTTGGAGGAAAAACACAGCTGGCTGATTATTACAAAACCGAAGGCAGCAATGCCCAAATGGACAAAAAGCTGTTGGCCAATGTCAATTTCATGGAGCATAATTTGGTTAGTGGCCAAGCTTTTACAAAAGTAGACATTGTACTGTGTCGCAATGTTCTGATTTATTTTAATCAAAATTTGCAGAATGAAGTATTCAGACTTCTTCATCAAAGTCTTTTCAATTACGGATATTTGATTGTTGGTTCAAAGGAAACCTTGGTTTGGTGCGACATTGCCAATAAATTCATAACTGTTAATAATGAAGAGAAAATCTTTAAGAAGATTAGAGATTAATGCAAATAATAACAACTTTTCATCTATTTAGTCTGTACTGTGTATAAGGATAAATTCAAAGCGATAGTAATTGGTGGTTCGGCTGGAAGTTTTCAAGTCATCACCAAGATTTTGGCCGAATTGGACCCGAAAATGGATTTGCCTATCATTATGTGTCTACATCGTTTGAAACATGTTAGAAATGGTTTTGTGGAAGCCTTGTCTATCAAATCAAAAAGACCGATAGTGGAGCCCATGGATAAAGAGAAAATAAAGAAAGGAGTGGTTTATTTAGCTCCTGCCAATTATCATTTATACCTCGATTTAGGATACCAATTTTCGCTTTCTACAGAAGAAATGGTAAATAATTCTAGGCCATCAATTGATCTTACCTTTGATTCAACCTCGTATGTGTACAAAGATAAGTTGCTCGGAATAATGCTGAGTGGCGCCAATAAAGATGGTGCTTGGGGAATGAAAAGACTAAAAGACCGTGGTGGTTTTGCGATTGTACAAGAACCAGCCGAGTGTACAATAGATACCATGACTACAGCGGCCATGAATATCACCAAAGTAGATTTAGTAATGAGAACCGAACAAATTATCCAATTCTTGAATAAAGAGCTATGCTGAACAAGCCAAAATATATACTATTCATCCTGTCTATTGCTTTTTCGGCAGTGACATTGGCCAATGTCGTTTTGTTCTATTATCACATCGAAGATCAGCTAGTATTTGTACTTACTACAATTGCAACGTGCTCTTTTTCGACCGTTTCGATGACTTATCTGTTTTTTCATTTCAAACAGAACTACATCGATAAAAAAGTAATGGAAGACGAACATGGCGAACTGGATGTAACGAAAATGAAAGCTGAGGTAGAACGGATTCAGCGCGAAAGAGAATTAGAACAACGCCAGAAACAGTTCGAAGAGAACATTGGTCAGAAAAAAGGAACACCTGGCTACTCTGAGTTTTTGACCAAAACACTTGCTAAAGATCTCGACCTTTGTCAAGCAGCTTATTTCGGAGTGGTTGAAAGAAATAACAGAGAAGTTCTGAAACTACAAGCCTCGTTTGCTTATCATATTCCTGAAAGTCAAGAAGTTATTTTTGAATTTGGTGAAGGACTTTCTGGTCAAGCAGCTATAGAGGGTAAGCTGGTCAATATAAAGAAAGTGCCAGAAGGTTATATTTCCGTCTTTTCTGGGCTAGGCAAAGCAACACCGTCAAACTTGGTCATTCTTCCTTTTAAATCGAATGGCAAAGTGACAGGAGTACTTGAACTTGCGTCTTTTAAAGAGTTTGATGCAGAAGATGAGAAATTTTTGGGATTCATTAGTGAAATAGCATAAGTCATGGCTCAGTTACAGCAAAAATCTATCATACACATATTGCAATACACCATCGGGGGCATTGTTCTTGGTATTGTGTTTCCCATTTTGGCTTATTGTTTGCTACTATTTTGGGGGCAAGAGACAACCACAGATGTATTGCTTTTAGCATCTAAAAATAAAGCCTTTGGTATTACATTTTTGGCTCCATTCGTCTTGGGATTGATTGGTTTTTTGTTTGCGTTCTACTTTCAAGTAGTCATGAACAAAGCCGAAAAAATCATCAAGAACCAATTCGAAATGATTACAAAAATCACAGGCTTTGCCGACAAAATTGGTAATGGAGAGTTGGATGCCGAATTGAATATCAGAGCCGAAGATG